>JAJZXE010000001.1 GCA_021802505.1 Nanobdellota archaeon | reverse complement strand
GTAGTGCTAGGGTCCTTGTCTCAGTACCCTTCTGGGGGAAACCACTTCCATGGCCCCTACTGATCTGAGATTTGGTGAGCCGTTACCTCACCAACAGTCTAATCAGGCATAGACCGATCGTTAGGCGTATTATTCCGGTATCAGAAATAACCGTTTCACAATAAAATCGTTTCAGATATTATTGCTATGGGGTATTAACCTCAGTTTCCCGAGGATATCCCCCTCCTAACGTTACGTTATCTATGTGTTGCCTCAGCCGTACGCAATCTACCATTACCTGGCAGATGAACTTGCATGTCTCATTCGAATCCCAATAGCAGTGACCTCCAGCAGGATCAACTGGAATTGGTGCATTAACATCATCATGCATAAATATGAAATTCACGCACTCACTGTTTTTCATCTGCTTTTTAGGGCATCAAACATTTTCTGTATATGAAAAGATGCAATCACAGCACTGAATACAGCACTCCTGCGTATCCGGGATATACAGATAATTACTTTACTTGCTTATTCTAATTTAAATACTTTTTGCGCTTTAAAAGCTTGAAAACCAGAATATATCAAATGTTATGATAATTATTCAGACTGCTTTCTCGTGAATATCAGCAGCCAGATAAACGCGGCTATGAATATTATAACCGCGGTTATCGTAGACAACAGCATTACATCGAAATCCGTTAAGTAAAAGGAATGTGTTACCGTTACCGGTTCGCACTCTGTGTAATTAGCGTAGCTGACAGTAAACGATAAACCGTTTGGAATCAATACCTGCTCCCCGGCTTTTACATTCGAAGGGTAATAAACGCTTGTACATGAGAATGTGCTATTCACTGATACATTCGAAAGAGTATAGAAAACCGCTATGTAATTACCTGAAGGATTTGAAAAGACCATAGACAGCCCCGCCCTCTGTGTCTGGTTCAGACCATTATAGGTCACAGTCCACAGATATTTATTTGGCAGCCCTGTTTCACTTATGAACTCGTCGGTGAAATTAGACGCGTTTTCTGCATTATATGATACACCCTCAGCAATGCTGTATGTAGAGAGGGAATCCGAATATGCCCTGTAATAAAATATGCCGTTCCTGTCTGCCGTCAGATAAGTCGGCAGCATCGTCCAGCCCGTTACCTTGGAATACTTATACATGCTGATGTTCTGCGGACTTAAAGAATAATCGGACAATTGGGAGCTGTTTAACTCGAAAAAGTAGACGGCGCTTGTCCTTTCCTTGGTTTCATTGAAACTCGGCAGTATGCTAAACGCAGTGATTGTATTTGCAGGCGTTGTTATGTTTGTAAGGTGTTTTATAGTGAAGTTAGAATTTATAGAAGAGCTATTTGTCACTATATTAAATGATGATAAACCGGTCAAATGCGTCATATTTTTGCTTAAAATAACCACCAAAGTGCCTGGAACGTATTTGTTGACTGTGACTATGTAACTGTCGGCAGAGACTATGGATTCGTTTAAAATGACGTTTATCACGGAGTTATTAAAGGATATAACGTTCGAATTGAAGATTTGTCCTTTGGGCTTGTAAATGGCGAACGACCTGACTAGAGAGAGGGAAGAATAATTTTGATTGCCCTTCGTGGATACATTTATTGTGTACACTCCCGGATTCGATTCGGTTATAGAACCGCTTTTGCTTATATTACCCAGATAGGAGTTATTGAGGGTTACGGTCGCATTTAACTGGTTATTAACGGAAGATATCCCGTAATATGCCGCTGCAGCTTTCCCATCATAGGTAAAGTTGTTAGGCACGTTTATGTAAAGAAACGGCACCGCTTTAGATATTTTTATCGATATTAACAGCTCTTCCGCGGTGTAATTATTATTTCCAGGGATTAACAGCACGGAATCATATAAACCGGCGGAACTTAAAGTATAAAATATGTTGCTGCCGCTTTCTTCAAAATTTCCATTTATATAAAGAGATGATAAAAGCTGATTATTTACAGAAGAGACAGAACCGACAAATTCTTCATCCGAACCATTATAAATGAAGTTATCGGGGCTGGTAAAGAATGATGCGTTAGGCCTTGCCTTGCTGATCATCAAAGAAAGCGAGGGACTGGCTTCCACAGTGTAGTTATTGTCACCTGCTGAAGAAGAAACATAGGAATAATTTCCTGCCGCTGCGTACTTTCTGGCTAGAGCTGTAAAATTGAAAGGCTCAGAAGATGATGTCTTTGTCGAGGTCTGCGTCGAACTGTTATCCAGCGTGAATGAAAGAGAATTTCCAGCCACTATACTTGAATTCAAAGTATCCTGTATCACTGGCACGGTGCCATTGTATGTGAATAGTGATGAAGGAAATGATTTTAATGTCTGTGACAATACTACCTTGCCTATCACTGAGGTTGTCTTCACCGAACTGCTGGTATAATTCTGATTGCCGGAAGTATTGAAAACCGCAGAATAAGTACCGGCGGATGCATTGAGGTATGATGCTCTTGATGTCGTAGAGCTAGACCGCCTGCCGTTTATGTACAGGCTGGCTGAAAGCTGGCTGTTGATGGTTGTGATCACTGCTGAGGAATTGTCCTTCGTCCCGTTGTAGGTGAAGTTGCCCGGAAGATCTGTTATTGACAATGTAGGTGTCGCCTTTGAAATTGTTGATTCTACCTTAGTTGATGCCGATGTATAGTTCTGATTGCCGGAAGTGTTGAAAACAGCTGCATATGTTCCCGCTGAAGCATTGAGGTAGCTTAGTCTTGTAGTTGTCGAGCCTTCATCTACGCCGTTGATGTATAACTTAGCAGTAAGCTGATTATTTACTGTGGTAATAAGTTCGCTTATGTTGTCCTTCGTGCCATTGTAGATGAAATTACCCGGATGATCTGTTATTGGCATTGTCGTAACTGCACCGAAAGTCACGGAAGGCATTACGCCGGATGGAGGATATGCACGGGCGCGAACCCATTGCATAGAGACATCATATGGTGCAGGATAATCATCGAGTTGAATGTTATACAAGGAAGATATTGATAGTGATGTTCCCTCTGTGTATTCATTGGTATAATTTTCCCACCAGTATAGAGTACTGCCGCTCCAGCCTAAGGACTGTATATATTTACCAGTATAGTCAGGCGGAGCATCATTATTTGAAGATGTACCTTTATAAGTACTACCTACATTACCATGGCCCCAGTAAGGTTGATTATTATTCCAGGCATTGTTAGACCCATTTATATTGTAAACTAGCCCCTCACCTCTAACATCCGAACCAGAGCTCAGTACATATACATCTAATATTTGTGGAGAGTACTTATTTGTAGATGCGACAGTAGCACCAGCAAGAGTCAATCCGTTATTTATAGTAGCATTAGAGGTACAGGTCCAGCCAGAAGGGCATATTGTCCCTGCAAAATTTTGATACACATTAAATACATTCGCACCGTCGTCATACTCTGCATATGTCGGAGATAGCTGGGGAGCTTCTCCTGTGGTCTTGTTGTTGAAAAGATTTGTCGTGTTGGATGCAAAGCCTATCGCCACATCCTTCAAAGTGGTGGATGCAGGAATGCCGTTCGGTAATTTTATCCAGAAGATGGCATTAGTCGAGGTGTTGCTTTCTAGCCACGAGTCTATGACTGTGCCACTGCTCGTGTTAAAGAACTCCACGTTCTGGAAGGTATGTTTTCCTGAAAGGTTGATGTAGCCTTTGTAGCTGGTGTATGTCCAAGTTATCATCTGGGAGAAGTTTGCCGGTGCTGCCGTGCTTTGTGAATTAGAGATATTAAGAGGTGCATAAAATTTAAGACCTGACGGAAAACTTATTGGCAATATGGGTGTTGCCTGTCTTATAATTCTTTCTATCTTAGTTTCTGTTGCTGTGTAGTTCTGATTACCAGTGGTGTTGAACCATCCTATGTATGTTCCTGCTGTGCCTATACTTGTGTATGGACTTGTCTCGGCTACGTTGTTGATATACATAGTTCCACTGACCTGACTATTCACTATTGTGCTTGTTATCGAGGCAGTCCATTTTATCCCCGTGCCGTTGTATGTGTAATTGACATCTGGGGAAGAGGTGAAAGAGACTGTCGGTGTTGCCTTCGCTATCGTTCTCGATACTGTTATACTGTCAGCACTATAATTGGAATTACCGCTGAAATTAAATACTGCTGTGTAGGTTCCTGCGGATGCATTGGAATAAGAAATAGAAGTATTTGTAAAGCCTTTTTTAACTGTGTTGATGTAAAATGAAGCATTAACTTGGTTATTTACATTATTACTAACTGTTCCTGTAAACTTCTCCACTGTGTTATTGTATGTGAAGTTGGCTAAAGAAGCCGTTAAAGTCAAGTAATTTGTGGCTTTGGCTATCGTCTCGTAGAATGTCTTGTTCGCTACACCGCTTACATTTGTGGATGCTATGACCTTGTATAAGCCTAACGAAAGATTTGCAAAGTATGTGGCTTTGCTCTGCGATAATCCTGCGACCTTTGTGCCGTTTGCATAGACGGAAACGTAATCTGTACCGTTGTTTATAGTTGCTGTGAAGTTGGACTGGGTGCCGTAGGTTATTGTGACATTGGCGTCTTCTACACCGTTAAGGTATAAAATAATATTAGTAGGAACAGTAGCGACAGCTCCGAAAGTCACGGAAGGCATTATACCTGCGGGAGGATAGGCACGAATCACGATGCCATTCCAATAAGACACCCCACCACCACCATCACCTATCAATCCGATATAAGCGCCTGGTTCTGTGAATGTTTCAGTGCCACCCGAATCTGTGTAAGTAGTAGAGATAGCATTTACCACACTGCCGAGATTGTTAAATGTTGAAGTTCCAGAGGCAAGATAATCCCCTACTTGCTTGCCTGAATCATTGATTACAGTGCTTTGCAGATACCATGTATTTTCAGATGCAGTTGTAGAAGTTTTCACAGCATTCCATTTTGTCCAGCTGTCTGTTTTTGCTAATCCAACATAATCACCACTGCCTCTCCCGTCTAATCTCGTCATAGTCCCTGCTCCAGTGGAATCCGCAGTGAAAAAGAAGTCCCCGAGCACACCGACATTTACATAATATTGTATTACATAGTTTCCTGTGGAAGAAAACCCTGAGAGAGGTATATACATATAATCTCCATTTGTTCCATCTGCATAGAGAGCATTCGTTCCAAAAAGAGAACCAGATGGTGCTGCGGTGCTTAGACCTGCTGTGCCTGCTGTTGTCCAGCCACTATCTGAACTACCATTAAAGTAATAATTGAATACATTTTTACCGTTATCATATTCCCCATAAGTCGCCGATAAGGTTGGTGCTTCTCCCACTGTGTTGGTGTTGAAAAGATTTGTCGTGTTGGATGCAAAGCCTATCGCCACATCCTTCAATGTAGTGTTCACAGGAATGCCCTTCGGTAATTTAATCCAAAAGATAGCATTTGTTGATGTGTTGCTTTCGAGCC
Source organism: Nanobdellota archaeon (assembly GCA_021802505.1). Taxonomy (GTDB): domain Archaea; phylum Nanobdellota; class Nanobdellia; order Parvarchaeales; family Parvarchaeaceae; genus Parvarchaeum. Next base: position 103,288 of record JAJZXE010000001.1, on the reverse strand, counting down.
ACGAGTCTATGACTGTGCCACTTGTGCTATTGAAGAATTCTACGTTCTGAAAGAAATGTCCTTTTGTCAGATTTATGTAGCCTTTGTAGGATGTGTAATTCCAATTGATCATCTGGGAGAAGTTTGCCGGTGCTGCCGTGCTTTGTGAATTAGAAATATTAAGAGGTGCGTAAAATTTAAGACTCGACGGAGAAGTTATTGTAGCTGCATGGCTGGCCGGCAACCCAAAAATTACTAACAAAAAGATTGATATGAATATAACATAAACATTTAGGAATTTTCTTTTTACCAAATCCGGTGGAGGAATATTACTTAAAGTACTACCGACCTTAATACTTACCATATTTTTATTATAGCCGAATATATATATATATATCAAAATTAACTGTTATTGCCCAGATTTTCGTTGAAGAGCATCCCGATTTTTATGTCTATCACTTACTTTGAAGAATCACACACAAGAATCCTTTTTTAGCTCATTATATCTATACTTGTAGAAATGTTTATTATGTTAATCAGTTATGCAATCAGATACTTCAGCTGATTAGAATGACCATAGTTTTACAAATAATGAACTATCTTTTGCTGTAAAAAAACTGGAAGAGACTCAGAATAGAAGTTGCTGTTACGCTCAGCAGCAATACGGTGAAAGCAAACGAAACGCCGTATAAAGATAATGTTCCGGGGGCGCCGAATCCGAAGAGATAATTGAAACCGTATGACAACGAACCTGAAACAGATGTCAATGGTAAACCTAATATTGCATCGAGAAACATTGCCAGGACAAATAAAGTGGATAAGCTGCCTAAAACAAGCAATGCAGTTTTATGCATTTTTTTGTTTGCATAGACAAGATAAGCCAGCACCACTGTAAGTATAAAGAATATGATCAGTATGTCATAATGCAGCATTCCGGAGTTTCTCAATAAACTGTCATAAATAAGAAGGTAAGCGGCTGCGGCCAGGCTTAAAACAACGGAAACTAGCATCGCAAGATTAGCAGACTTTACAAATTTCTTCTTCATTGAAAGACCTAACCCTAAAAGGATGATTATTACTGCTAAAAATATAACTCCAACATAGGCAAAGTAATTCGTGGGTTTAGCCGCAGTAGTAACCGGTGGAGTCACAGACGGAGGGGTTGAAACGCTTGAATTTGAAACATACACTGTCAACGTGACCGGAGAAGCAGAAGGATCATCGCCTATCGCGGATACATTAAAGGTGTATTTTCCCACAGGTGCGTTCTTGGCAACGCTTACTGTGAGCGTACCGCTGTATGTCGGATCAACGTCCGATTTACTTGTAGAAAAGGTTATATAACTGCTTGAAGGACTTTCCGACAGTGACGTTCCCCATGGTGTTCCACTCACAAACGTTATTGTAAAGCCCAGACTGGATGAGGAACCGCGTGAAACGTTTATAGAAGACTGTGAGAGAGTAACCTTTGAAGTTCCTACTCCTGCAGCGTGAACTAAGCCGAAAAGAAAAACGGAAAGAATAACTGCAATCGACAGGTAAAACAATAACTTATTTGCTGCCATACTAACCATAAGTATAGTATATTATTTAAACGTTTTGCTTATTTCCTCTCTTATCCTGTCCGCAAATTCTTTCTCTTCTCCTTCCTTATATTTTGTCCTGGGCCACATAAACCCCCTAAGTATTTCCCCCTTCTTTCTGGGTATTATGTGCATGTGAAAATGCGGTACACTCTGGCTTATGATATTATTGTTAATAAACAAAATTCCATCGCAAGGGACGGCTTTTTTGATTGCGAGCGAGAGATATTTCGCGTTTGTGATCATTTCACTGAGCTCTTTATCCGGAAAATCAAATATTGTCTCTATGTGCTTCTTCGGTATCAACAGAGTATGTCCCTTGAATATCGGACTCCTATCAAGAAAGGCAGTAAAATCCTCGTTTTCAAACACCACGTTTGCAGGGATTTTTTTCGTGATTATACCGCAGAATATACAATCTTCCATTCAAACAATTAGAAGTGAAATTATAAAAAGTTTATTAGTTAAGATACTGCGCTATGTTCAGTATTGCGGTGTTCATGCTTTCTTTTATCTCTTTTAACGCCGCGGTGTCTTTTGATTCTATATAAGGCAGCAGATCCAGGTCCAAAGGCGTGTTTTCAAGTTTTCTCCTGTAATTACGGTGAAGATGCATCCCTATCTCTTTATCGTAATCCTCCCAGTTTACCTTCATAAATTTTATAAAATTCCTTTCGATGGAAGTGGCAAGTCTGTGCGAATAAGCATAGGTGTGGCCAAAATCGATAAGCCACTTTTCCGTGACCTCGTGATGCTTTGCTATGCTTTCAACGACATCGATAACTTTGTTTTTGATTACGATGAATTTGGGAAAATTCTTGTCAAGAAATACTTTACTGCCGTCCAGTGAATAACCACCGGTGTATTTTATAGTATAATCCGTATTTACAACGACATCATCCGCACTCCTGCTTTCAATTACCCTTCCGAGGTATTTCTTCTTAAAGTATGCCGCTTCGTTATCTATATATATTGTAGAACCGACCTTTACTTTTTTATCTGACAGTATTTTAACCATTGAGGGGAAGAGATAATTTACCGCTAGGGAGGTAAAACCTTCTTTTTCACTCCCTTTTCTAGATAAAATCTTATACTTCATCATATGCTAATTCATTCCTCCCGATTATTTATACTTTTTTATGATTAAATTGTAAACTTTATCAATCATTTTAAGTATTCATAAGTAATCAAATATCTTATATAAAGGTTACTATCGGTATTATGCGGAAAATTCACCATAAAAAACGGTTAAAATCTGTTACTGCAATTAAAATGGATAAAGGTACTTAAATTTAGAGTAACTTCAATAGGATATGGATGACAATAAATCGGAATTTTTGATGCTTATAGGCTGGGTGTTTGCCGTAATGATCATAGCGGTTGTAATGCTTTATCCGTACCAAAATTACCAGTTTACAAGCGTAGGAATAAGTGACGGCGTGAACCTTTATTCCTGCAGATATGCGGAGCCGGCTCCGATGGGAGTGGTTGATTACGGAGTAAGCAGTTACGGGAATGTCTACAACATATCCACGCATTCCATCGAAGCCGGTGTAACTCAAAACAATATCCTAACGAATTTGAGCGGCGATTATAACGTGTCTATACAGCTGAATGCCAATGTGTTTTTAAAATACGGAAACATTACCCAGTCCTACTTTACCCAGAATGTCATACTTATGGACACAAAAACAGGTTCTATAAACTTTATAGACAATGTATGGAATAATTCAGGAATAAATGCAAGTCTTGACAACGGATTAGTAAAAGGTAATGGGACCGTTCTGCCTTCCATAAAAAATTACACTTACTATGCTTATCAGGCTGTAAACCAAACGGGAGACAACATAACACTGAAAAACAACCGGACAGTTTATCTGAGAACAAATTCAAGCACTGCGGGCAACGGCATGCCTGAAATAATATTCTCGTACAATGACGGTTACGGCTGGAAAGAATATGATAAAGTGCTCATAGTGACAAACCGCACGGTAAAAAATTATTCCATACTCATAAGCGGATTCAATTACACACCGAGTTATAATTTTTATGACGCGGGAATAATACTCGGAGGGCCGGGCAACGGATATAATACGACTCTTGTAAACGGATCGCTGTCACTGTCGCTCGCGTATTGGAACGGGGACAATTTCCAGGGCGTGCAGGATGCATATGATTTCGGATGCAATACCGAGGAAGGGATAAGCAATGCGGTGGTTTCCCCTCTAGTTTACGGCAACGGGCTGCTATATGCAAACATAACCAGCGGAAAGAATGCTTATCTGGGAACGCTTTGGTCCATAAACTCCTCCGAGATATCGGAGCTTTACATAAACAGTACGGTCAAAAATCTCAGCATATCATTACAGAGAGGAAATTACACACTAAACGAGAGCCTGGAGAGCGGCACTGGTGACTTTACAGTGGAGAGCGGCAGCTACCTCATAAAAGCGTATGAAAGCGGAAGAGAGATATATGATAATAACTATACGGTAAAACCGGAAGAAATCAATTACCTTCACATATAAACAAAAAAATTAAAAACACAGATAAAAAAAACATTTATTTTTTAGTTTGCCTACTTGTAATTCTGGCTCATTTCCGCGCCCTTAACGACTCCGTGCTTGGTAAACGCAGAAAGCACAGCCGCTATTATCAGAATGATTATCCCTATATAAAGCGCTGTCCTCAGCCCCTGCATAAACGGAGAGGCTATTATCTTGGGTATAAAGGTACTGGATTTTAAGGTAGCCAGAGAAGAATTTGAGATCTGCGCTACTAAAGATTTTGGGGCCTGTGCCAGGAAGGAGGTTATCGGGTTTATGCCTAAGAACGCGGAAAAAAGAAATGCGGAAGCAGGCACGGCGGCGAGCTGGGCGGTCAAGGCCGGCGGCACGTTCAGAGATGTAAGCTGCGTGTTTATAAGCGAGGGAAGAGCAAACGAAAATACCGTTATGGTAATCGTGAAAAATATTGCCATGCTCATCATCTGCCCTATATTGGCAAAAGTAGTCCTTATCCCGTTGCCCACGCCCCTCTCCTTCCAGAGCAAAGCATCCATGGCCCTCTTTGTATTTGGGGCGGCGAACAGGCCGTTACCCGCGCCTATTATGAAAAGTACGATCGCAAACGGGATATATGAAAAATTAGCGGAAAACAGTGAAAGCAGAAGAAGACCGGCCGCGGTTATCGCTAAGCCGAGAGTGCTGAAGACCCTTGCGCCGAATCTGTCCGTCAGAACGCCGCTTATAGGTCCTAAGGCTATGAACCCCACCATCAGAGGTATCATGTATATCCCTGCCCAAAAAGGCGTTTCCGCGATGGTAAAGTGATGCAGCGGCAGATAAACTCCCTGCAGCCAGATTATAACGAGAAACATCACTGCACCCCTGGCCAAGGCACTCAAAAAAAGGGCCATGGAACTGAATGAGAACTGTATGTTCCTGAATAAGGACAGATTAAACAGTGGATTTTTGACTTTTCTTTCTATGAACACGAATGAAATTATAAGGAGCGTACCTACGGCCATACTTGCTATTACCCAGGGATTAGCCCAGCCCAGGGCATTCGTTTTATAGGGCGTCAAGGCATAGGTGAAACCCAATGCAACAAGTACCAGCCCGCCGGACAGCGCGAGGTTCCCCTTCCAGTCCAGCCCTTTCTTTTTCTTAACGGTTCTTTCCTCCTTTAATTTATAATACGACCACACCGCGCCAAGGACCGCAAACGGTATGTTCACTATGAATATAAGGTGAAAATCGAACGGTGCCAAAAGTCCACCTGCAATCAGGCCTATAAAAGAGCCCGCTAAGAAAGCCACCTGGTTTGTGCCCAATGCCTTTCCGCGTTCGTTGTCCGGAAAAGCATCCGTTAAAAGTGCGGTGCTGTTCACCATTATGAATCCGCCGCCGACTCCCTGTATCAACCTGAAGATTATTATGAATAAAACGCCGTTTGTTCCGGAATTATAGGGTGTAAATGACAGTGCTATTGAGGCCGCGGCGAATATCGCAAACCCTATGGTATAAAATCTTTTTCTCCCGTAATCATCGGACAATCTGCCGAATGTCACCAGCAGCGACGCGGTAACGACCATGTATCCCAGAAGAACCCACAAAAGAAGCGTAAAGTTCCCGGGAGACACCGGATTTACATTCAACCCTCGAAAGATTGAAGGCAGAGAGATAAGTATGATCGTAGCATTTATAGAGGCCATCAAACCGCCCATGGTTGTATTTGCCAGAACAGTCCATTTATACTGCATCCGATATGTTAAAACAAACTAATATTTAAACATTATTTTTTGTGAGGGCGGAAAGCCTGCGAAAAGCGGTTCTTTTCCTGTTATCCCCCAGCTTTGAATCCATTATTATCTGATGCATGCTCTCCGCGACTTCCACGGCTACTTTCCTGTTTACAGGAAAGGGAATGCCGTCCTTTCCTCCTATGGCAAAGGCATACTTAAACGGATCATAGGGATAATTTACCGGATCTGAAAATGAAGGGGGTTTATTGTATATAAGATCGGAAACCAGGGTCATGGCCCGTGCAAAGCTTGGAGAAAAGCCGTTCAGCATGGCGTCGGAAAGAGAAGAAAAATAGGTATTTTTAAGTTTAGACAGCATTCCCTTTAGCTTTTCAACCGAAATCGGGGAGTAATATTCCAGGCTATTGTCCCTTTCAAATGCTCCCATCGCAGCGTTCTTCTCCCACATGCTTAGTGTGGTTTCGCCCTTAAGCTTTGCCACGGCTTCCCTGTATTCACTTACCAGATTTTTATCATTAGACTTCAGCAGATCCAGGATGATTTTTCTAGTTTCTGATACTTCCTTTGCAGTTATATCCATCGCACTCCCTTTTTGACCGGTTATAGATTCATTCGGAGAGTTTTCAAAATCTAAAGTGTTGTAAAGATGGTACCTCCTTGCAAATTTTGTCTCGGGGTTCATCCCCTGCTGTATTACCAGCCAATTCCCGCTTTTGGTCACTATCATAGAGTGTATGTATAGCTGGTGCTTATCCTGCAGTAGCGTCATATCTGTCTTGGCTGAGAGTCTGCTTTTAGTGTATAGATCACTCTTGTCTACGTCAAAAATTGACGGCAGACTATTCAATTCAGAGCCGACTTTCAAAGCGGCTTTGCCTTTTCCGCCAAGAATTGCAATGTTATCTTTCTCCGGTGTTATTGTCTGTTTCAGAAGAGAAAGCAGCACAGTAGTCGACCCGCTGGAATCCCAGTCCATGCCTACCGCATTATTAAATGCCTGGAACCAGAATGGGTTTGACAGCCGCTTAATGAATTCGTCCTCTCCGAACTCGGTTAACATTACATGGGAAATAACATCGGTCATTTCTCTCATGGTCCTGAGCAGATAATCCGGCACCCTGCCGTAATGCAATGGCAAATCTGCTATGCCTACCATTTAACTGTTATCTTTTGCTTTTATAAGTCACTTTGCCTTTTGCCGCTTTTTTGATCGGAAGAAATACCTCCGCAAGCATGCATCTTATGCTCCCTCCGCCGCATTCCTCTATAGTGTCTACATTAACCGTTAACATTTCATCATATTTCCTGATCAAGGCCTTCTGCCCTGTAGAAAGGGAGTCAAATGCCTTCTTAGAGATAACAAGTTTCCTCCTGCCGTTTCTGTCCAGGAGCTCCAAAGCGTTTCCTGCGAAGTTTTGTATCTGATCCTGGCTCAGGTCGATTATTCTTTTGCCTGAGCTCTCTATCGAATCTATGACCCTGTTCCTCTCCTCCTCATCCCGGATGGAATTTAAGCACACCATTACAAAATCCGAGCACACGTTCATTATAACATTCGTATGGTAAATCGTGAAACCGTCTTTATCGTAAGCTTTGAACTTAACAGCGGTATAACCCATGAACCTGCAGAACCTGTCTACAACCTCTGAATCCGTCCTTTCCGACAGACAGGAATATGCTATGTGATTTCCCCTGTCAAGGACTAAACTGCCGGTTCCCTCCAGAAACTTGCCTTTGTGTTCATAATCAGTCAGATTTAATAATCTGGAAACATTAAATCCGTACAATTCAGACAGGGTATACAATAAGTCTGTTCTTCTTTCCGCTCTTCGGTTCCTGGCCAGCATGGGATACAATACCACCGTACCATCAGAATGAAAGGATACCCAGTTGTTCGGGAATACGGAATCTGGAGTGTCCAAATCCACCAAGTCATCAAATACAAACACGTTTATTCCGTTCTTAATCAGCTTTTTAACCGCGTTGTTAAATTCGCTTAAAGCCTTAGAATTGACCGCGCCGTTGGCTTTTCTCTGGAATTTATTCGTAGGTGCAGTCTGCTCATTAAAGCCGAAATTATGCGGCCTTATCATCACCACGTTATTGGTTAGCGCCTTTTCTTCCATTTTCCGATGCAAACGCAGCGCACGCTGAAAAGTTATTAATGAAGTAAACTTATATTTAAGCTTTAAGAATTATTTCATGCCGTGCGAAAACATAAAATATCAGGGATTAAAAGGATTTATAGAGAATTCGATCTAACTCTGGTATGGAAAAGGGATATAAAGTTGCATATTCAAATGAAAACGTTGATTACTACCCTGATTGGGATGCGAGCGGGCTGACTACAAAAAAACTAAGGGAATTTGCCTATAAAGTTTATGCTGAACAGGTTAAGTGCGGTTTAAACGAAAAGGGAAAAAATGCCACGGTGGTATCCAGATCAAACCTGGAAAACATGCTTATCGAATCAATGTTCAGCTCAATCGGCTATAATCTAAAAAAAGAGAAAATACCTGAATACATAAAAAACAGAAATTTATGCGCCCTTGACTCTATAAGATGCGAGTTCTGGAGCGGACACGCCTACTGAAACAGCTGGGGTTGCCAGGATTTGAACCTGGGTCAAGCGGTTTCTTCTTAATCATCCTTAACGTCATTTTTCCAGACAAGCTGGAGCCGCCTATTCTGCCTGGTTAGACTACAACCCCTTAAGTGAATATCTTGTACTTATCCCTGTTTTCCAATTCTTCTTCTATTCTTTCTGCTATGCTTCTGGCTATACCGGAAGCGAAGCCCACCCTCTCATCAAAATCGGAATAGGACTTAAATTCCCCCTTATTCCTTTCATCCAGTATTTTTTGCACCATCTTTTTTCCAACTCCGGGAATAAGGCTGAGGGAATGAAGCCTTACGTTTACAGAGCCCAATTTGTTTATTATACCTATGTACTTTTCCTCGTTCTCGGTCACAATCGAGTTTATTTTTTCCGTAAGCATTTGCATGCCGTTGCCGTTTAATTTATCGGGTGTTGTCCTCTGTATTATGTGGTGTACCTCCTCTCTTTTGTTCTCCCCTATGTAAACTTTTGCACCGGCCTCTACAGCCACATCCTTTTTAAGTGCTACGAGCAGCAGGCCCAGTGAATCTGTAAGTATTATCGCCTCAGCCTTCCTGTCCTTTGAATCCGGCAGCCCGAAAGGGAGGTATTCCAAAACATAGGCATATTCGTCTTTTCCCATAGTATAAAGGATTATTTGGAAGTTATAAATGCTTTTTCAGCACAGAAAGAATTGATTTAAGATCATCTTCCTTTATGTTTAATTTTAAGGGTGCTATTATGGCCCTGACCTGATCAACCGAAGAGGGAGTAACGTCTATTATCATCCTGAGATAGTCATCCCTTATGCTGAGATTCAGAGCGGAAAGCTCTTCAAAAGCCTTTTCAAAACTGTCTATTTTTATATTCTTCTGTATATGCTCCAGTAATTTCTTGCCCTGTTCCGAACCCTTGTCTATAAACTCAAGGTAATTCTCCTTTACCTCGGATTCGCTCAGGAATTTCTCATCTATTATTTCATATTCCATAATCAAAGTCTCTTTATATGAACAGGAAGCAAATCTATCCTTTTAAGTCTGCTGCCCTGCTGTTTTACCTCAACCGTGTAGGCCTTGCCTTTTTTTTGGATGATTACTCCGACAGAACCGAAGAAACTCCTCTGCGGCAGGTTCCTCTGCACCCTTGAATCCGGATCCACTATCACTTTGTCCCCAACTTCAAAAGACTGAAGCGCTTTTTTGATGTCGACCTTTCCCCTCTCCTTCATATCGAGCTTAAGCCTTTTCCTTGAGCGCTTGTGCAGACCATTTCCCGTTATTGACATAATTCTATTTTATTAGACCGTCAAGTATTTATACCTTATTATAACGAAGACCGCGCCGATAGGCTACTTAGCAGATAAGGATTTTTCCGTGTTTTCGTCTCGTCTTTGGATTCGGTTACAAACGCCAGAGATACGGTCTGACACAGCCATAAGAGCCATAAATCTGCAGAGGGAGGGATTTGAACCCTCGAAGGCCTGAGCCATAAGGTCCTTAGCCTTACACGTTTGACCGCTTCGCTACCTCTGCATCATAATTTAAAAATGCCACGCAATAAAAACCCTTTCTATTCCGCGCAATGTATTTATAATATAATGGTTGATTTATACTCTTTAAATAATCAATAAATATGGTATTAAACGTTATAATAGAAATTTTAGTGATACTCTCGATTTCCATAATACTCGGAGAGATAGTTGAACAATTAAAATTTCCGTCTGTAATCGGATATCTGATAGCAGGGTTATTGATAGGGCCGTTCATCCTTAATATAATGCAAAACAGCGCGGGACTGCAAACGCTGTCCTCTCTTTCGCTTTTCTTCATAATATTCCTTCTCGGGATAGAAATGAAAACCGAATCGGTGATAAAGTACATTAAACCCTCTGTCAAAATGACGATAACTAGCTTTATACTTCCGTTGCTGCTGTCGGTAGCGATTGCAGCTCCCCTTTTCCACTTCGGTTTGAGATCCGATTTTATCGTATCCCTCGCTATAGCCGTCCCTTCCATTTCAATAATATCCATCCTTATAATGAGATACAGGCTTGAAAGGGACCCGAAGGGGATAACAATAGTTGGATCCGTAGTTATAACGGATGTGCTTGCTTTTCTTCTCCTCGGACTTGCGTATAAAACGGCATTTAATGCGATACTTATTGTAATTTACTTTATAATATTTCTGATTATATTCCTGAACGTCGATAAAATACTGAACAGAAGCAAAAAAACCCTCAGAAACCGCCTTAAAAAATCGGGAAAGCTGCTAAAAAGCGAACATTTCGGCTATGCAACCATAATAATTATCGGGCTGTTTGTTGGAGGGATCTCGCAGTTGATAGGCGTAAATTATATAATAGGCGTTTTCTTTGCCGGTCTTATAATACACGAAGGGCTCATCGGCAGGACTCTTTTCCAGAAAGTAAGAAGAACGCTTAAAAGAATGAACGACGGATTTTTCATACCGCTGTTCTTTGGAATAGCCGGAGTGGAAGTTTCGAGTTTTCATTCACTGGAGGCGATTATTCCCGCCATAATATTGATAGCATTGGCCGTAATTACCTTCTCAATTCTGTTGAATTTCTTCTTTTCAAAAAGGATAATGAAAATAAAAACTAGAGAATGGAGGATAAAAATAAGCGCAGTAATAAACGGAAGGGGAGCCGTAGGGATAGCAATCGCTACCATTGCACTGCAGATAGGGGTTATAAGCGATTTAGCTTATTCTGTAGTAATACTGGCGACGATAATTATATCCATAACAGCCACTTCCCTTTTGAGGGGCAGTTGAGTCTACAATGAAAAACTGATTTTATAACTTTCCGGTGCTCCGCTCGTCATCCAAAAAACATTATATGCGCATGCATCGTTATTTTGAAGTGTATGACAGATGAAAATATTGAAATTAACAAAAATCATACGATAAGTTTTTCAAATAAACCTGCTTTGGTCTTTTGGGAAACGACGAGAGCGTGTCTTCTGGCGTGCAAACACTGCAGGGCCTCCGCGATCCGTACGCCTCTGCCGGGAGAACTGACCACCGAAGAAGGCTTCGAACTCATAGACAAAATATCATCCTTTGGGGTGCCGCCACCGGTACTGATTTTAACCGGAGGAGATCCGCTGCTGCGCAGGGATCTATTTATACTGCTAAAGTATGCCGGTAAAGCCGGCCTGAAATTCGCAGTTTCGCCCGCAGTGACTGACAGACTCACACATGAGATGCTAATGAAGCTTAAGGACTGCGGCACGGCTTCAATATCAATAAGTCTGGACGGGGCGGCTAGGGAAACGCATGACAACATAAGGGGAGTAAACGGCACATTTGAAAGAACCTTAGCTGTAGTAAATGATGCGGTAAATTTGGGTTTGGGGATTCAGATCAATACTACAGTGATGAAAAAGAACATATACGAACTTCCAGGGATATTTCACTTGATAAAAAAGCTGGGAATTAAAACATGGGAGGTGTTTTTCCTCATAAAAATCGGCAGAGGCCTTGAAATAGAGGACATAACTCCTGAGGAATATGAGGGGGTATGCAACTTTTTATATGATGCATCGCATTATGGATTGGTGGTGAGAACCGTCGAAGGTCCGTCTGTAAGAAGAGTGGCGGCAATGAGGCTTAAATACGGAGAGTATTTCAATGGCGATGCTTACAAAAAACTGCATTCAGAGCTTATCCGTCTGGAAGGCAGTCCGATATCACTGTCCACCATAGCTGCGCGCGGCACTATGGATGGAGATGGCATAATATTCGTAAGTTATAACGGTGCAATGCAGCCGAGCGGCCTTCTTCCTTTGTGTTTGGGCAATGTAAAAACGGATGACTTGCTAGAAACATACAGAAATAATAAAATACTGAAAGCGATAAGGAACAGGGAGCTGTCAGGCCAGTGCGGTGCATGTGAATACAAAATCATCTGCGGGGGCAGCAGATCAAGGGCGTATAGCAGTGAAAACGGCCCCACCGCTTCTGATCCTCTTTGCAACTATTCTTTAAGATGACAGTCTTTGTCTGAAGGGATAAATAATTTATAATGGGGTAGCTGGGATTTGAACCCAGGATTTCTAGCACCCGAAACTAGAGTCTTAACCAAGCTGGACCACCACCCCAATATTTAATTTATTTTCTATCACCACATATAAACTTAAGTTTATCTTCTTTAACTTTATGCAAGTTCAGGCATTGAAGCGAGAAGCCCCTTGCGGAAGCTCGGGGTAGTTCACTTAATCTTTTTATACGGCGGATAAGTGCCTACGTTCATTATAACGCTGTCGGTTTTTATAGCAACGCCTTTTTTAGCGGTTTTTATTTCATCCGCCGACAGGACCGCCTTGCCCAGGGCTATTATCTCTCCTTTCAGTGTCATAATCGCCACGGTTTCATCTTTTTCAAATTCCGTGAGCTTAACCGCTCCCGGAACGGCAAGAGGAGAACCGTGGCAGATCGGATCCACGGCCGTATCGGATACAAATATTTTTGGAAGGAAATCTATCGCCGATTCTATGCTGCCCAAACACCTGTCCAGAAGCCTGCCGTCATTTTCCTCCTTGTAGAAGTAGACCGCATCGTCCAGATCCTGCAGCGTTACAAGGCTGTCTCTTTCCGAAAGCGTGGAAACTTTTGTCCTTCTTAATTCGCTCATATGCGCCCCCACCTCAAGCTCCTCCCCCATATCATGTATAAGTTTTCTTATGTATGTACCTGATTCGACGCCGACCTTAAAAAGAACATCCCTCCCGTTTATCTCAAGTATATCCGAATAATATATTTCTCTCTGGCGGTACTGTCTTTTCACGTGCGAACGTACGGGTGGTAACTGTGTTATCTTCCCTATAAATTTATTAAACGTATTTCTGAGTAATTGCTCGTCTATCTCCTTATGCAGGTGCATCAGAGCTATGTACTCCTTTCCTCCGAACAGAAGCACCGGCAGGACCTTGGTAGCATTGTTTATGGCCAGCGGCAATAAACCGGTTACGTTGGGATTTCTTCAATTTTCTAAAGTCCCTGAATAACCGATCTTTTTTACCGCAAATACCGCCATAATCTTTTTGGCTATATAGGCCGCGGTCTTTGACCTTATTCCTGCGGGTTTATCCAAAAGTATAAAACCGTAGTTTATCCTTTCTTCTATGCTTCTATCCTTTGGAGCCCTGCCGTAACTGCTGTCAGTCGTTTCATCCCTGATGGAAAAGACCTCCTGCTTTAAGTTCTCCAAAGGCAGTTTCATCCGATTAGATTGCAGCGTTAAAAATTAAAGCTTTGTCTTTTTCTGTTTTAGTATAAAATCGGAGCATAACTGCACAATATCGTTTAATTCCATGTCTGAAGAATCTATCACCAGGTTAAAAGGGGTTAAATCTTTTTCTATGTCTATCCCGTATATCTTTTTATAGATCTCTTTTGTGAGCCTGTCTTTTTCCCGCATGAATTTCAACGCCTGCTGGAAAGTTATTTTGTCCCTGCCGCTTACTCTCTGCGCTCTGACCCTTTCATCCGCTTTTATGTATATTTTGACAGCTTCTTTATCCTTTATTTTCCAGGGAGCCACCCAACTGTCAAGAACCACATCTTTCTTTGTTTTAAGGAACGAAAAAATATATGAATCCAGTTTTTTATCGTATTCCGGATTGGCTAATCTAAACCTTACCGCGGCTATGCCTTTCTGCGATTCCCACACCTCAAAATCTTTTTTTGGAAGGAGTTTTTTAAGTTTTGAGCTCGCAGAGAAGTATTCTATTCCAAAATTCAGCGCCAGACTCGTCGATACGCTGGACTTGCCGGAAGCAGTCAAACCGGAGATTATTATCTTCATGAGTAATTAATCGGCGTATTGTTTATAAGTTTGCTGTTTTTCGCAAAAACAGCCGGCAAGTAGCTGAGATTATCACAGTAATTTACCGCCGATGGCGAAACTGAGCATTCTCCTGTCAGCATGTATCTGCTTAAAGCCGTGTAATTGATCTGATAGACATTTACATTCGTCAAAACCTGATTTTCTATGCTTAACAGTGAATTAACCGGAAGGTTGTCGCTGTAGAGTAACTTGAATCCGGGAATGCTTTCATTGAGAAGATAAAGCTTGTCAAATAGCGTATTCAGAGTTTCATTCGGCATGTAGAGCAAAGCCGGCCCGTTGCCCAACTGTGACATGTTTATGGGAAGAACTTCATAGCCGCCGGGTGCCTGCGCAAATCCACCTATGTGCAGGTCCACAGAATTTGTTGCGTTAAGCAGCATCATCCCTCCCGGTATGCCTTTGTCCGTGATATTATGACAGCCTACGCTGTAAATGCAGTAATAATCCAGAGGCATAGGAGACGAAAATTGGGCGGTGAGCTCATTGTAGAGTATACCGTATGGATTCCCCATACTGGTTATAGATCCGCTGCTGCTTGCATTTACCGGAATCATAATCTCAACCAAGATATCGTTGTTGGCATTGCCCGGCAGTCCCGCTATAGTTACATTGGAATAAAGCGGAGAGAACTGGCCGTTTGTATCACCAAAGTCTAATATATATTTATAGCTCTTATTTCCAATGTTCTGCGTATTAATAGTGGCGTTGACCTGCTGCATCGGAGTAAAAGACGTCGGTTTAAGGGCAATTGTGGATATCGCGGAAAACTTCTCCACCTCGCTTCCGCTTATTACAGCATAAGTCGGCTGGTGTATGAAATGCAGATAAGTCGAATAGACATACGGAGAAGTTGCTTCAAAGAAGTATTTTGCTATCATTGACTGGTAGCCGTAGGCGTTGCTTCCATCTGCAACAGCCGTCCTGTTGGCAATCGCCTCCTCCCAATAACCGTAATCCCACCACGAGATTATAGAAGTGTTCGTAGGAGTGTTCTGACTGACCCATTGCAGCGTAGGGCCCCATAGCAAAAGGCCGCTGCCGCTGGACTGTGCCGTGTGGAACGACAGAACAAGGCTGGAATGCAGATCAACAGCGATTAAAACAACCGCTATTATGATTATTATCGCAGAGATTACATTCGCGGTTTTTGCGGAACCGACGAACTTTTTAGTTATTCCGATGGATTCCCTGAAGAAATAAACAAGCGCAAACGGTATTATTATCGCCGCTGTCAATTCTATGGGCTCAAGCAGCCTGCTTTCCACGTTCGAAAGAATGACGGTAATTATGAAGAAAAGAAAAGGAATTATTGCAAGCAATGATATCAGGTTTGAATCCTCCTGTTTGTCAAATGCGAAGTCCGCTATTAATATGACGGTTAATGCGACCGCGCCGTATTTATAATTGTTAGCGGAGGCATTCATTGTCCACAGGACTATTGTCATTATCAGCGATATAAGCGTAAGGAATATAATCATACTCAGTATTCTTCCGGACCCGGCTTTATTTTTGGTCAGAAACACGTACGCAAGAGGGATAAACTCAAGCGCAAGGAACACAAACAGGAAGGAATAAGATGTCGCATTATAAGTGAATGTGCCCCCGTTAAGCATGAGTATGAACGGCGTACCTAGCAAAAACGGGATATACCAGTGCTTGAATCTCTTCAACACCATGTAAAGAAGAAATACCGCGCCAGCGCATAATAAAAGGAAATTTATTCCGAGAGGCCCGACAAGAAAATTAAAATCCTGTACTCTCTCCACTAAATTAAGAGGAGCATATTCTGCTATGGTCTGCGACACCGGATTTACGATTCCGACGCCCAGAGGGTGGATAAATTCGGATGAGATTCTTGAAAACGCGTGTTCCAGCGTAGCCAGGCCGGTCAGTGCAACGATGACCAAAGAGGTTATTATGCTGTATATAGCAACTGAAAAACCGTTGCTTATAAGAGGTATCTTGAGTTTTCTGCGGTATCTGTCATAGATTATGAATTTAAACAGCACCAATACATAGGTGAAAAGCATTGGATAGTATAGGGCGCTGTGTATAACGTCCGAAAACGTAAACGTAACAAAACTTACCTTTATGGGTACCCATATTGCAAACAGGATGTATGCGAGCATGTCCCCTTTTTTTGCATAGCCCAGCAGGATCATGAAAACGTATACGAGAGGGACAATGAGAATAAGATAGTTGCTGTAGCCGCTGGCCGCGGTGGCTAACCCCGTCGCCAGGCCTGTCGCAAGCCCGTATATCATTTTGCTTCTAGTCCTCTTTGACTTTATGGATTTGGAAAGGAAGAAAATAGTCAACAGTATAAACATGAAACCCAGTGAGGTTTTCTGCGAGAATCCCGCGGTGGAGCGGCTTAAAAAAGTGAGAAACGCCGGCAGGATAAAAGCACTTATGCTTGCCATCCAGTAATCCCCGAATAATTCAAGCAGGATGAGGAAAAGCAGCAGTGCAGAGAAGACGGCAAAGAGTGCCGGAAGAAACATGAAGGAGGTCATCGGAACCGCGCCTTTGACTAGAGGGTCTACCAACCTCGCAGAATACGCTCCGAAGAAGGACACCATCAACTCATCCGTTCTGGACGGCAGGCCCAGCGGAAGATACTCCAGATGATTTACAGCGGGCACATTCCCTGTCTTTAATACGTTCTGCATCTGTATGTAAAATATGTACGGATCTAAACCGGAAAGCGAGCCGCCCATTCCTAGATAATTATTGCCTATGACGGTGGAATTGGCCTGCAAGGGATTAAGAAGGGCAGGGACGCTGGCGGTGTGCACTGCCCAGCCGACTGTCACCGCGAGTATAAGAATAAGATAAAAAAGGACTCTTTTCTTTATCAGAATATCGTAGGCGGATCTGCCGATCTTGTTAAAGGCGGAGAAATTCAGTTCTATCTCCACTTCACTTATCTTCTTTTTAGAGCTTTCCTCTTTTATGTGCTCGATTTTCTCCTCTTCTTTTTTTAGCGTCTCTACTCTCTCTTCTTCTTTCTTTATTTCCTTTTCCTCTTTCTTTATCTCTGTCTCTTCTTTCTTTATCTCTTTCTCAAGCTTCTGCTCTTCCTTTAAAGCTTCTTCATTTACCCTGTCAAGTTCATTGTTATCAGCCATAAGTCAAATATATAGACAAATTATTTATGATTATTAAACCTTTCTAAATCAGAACTCCTGCGTTTCTATGTCCCAGGAGTCGTGTTTCCACAGGAGAAATTCCGGTTTGTTAAGGAATATAAAATGCTCCGGATGGGAGATATACTCGTCGTAGATGCTTTTTGAGTAGTCCAGGAACGGTATTTTTTCAGCCTCGCTGTGCTTAAGGGAAATTTCCGCATAATTCCTGTTCAAAACCATATTTCCGTTTTTAAGCAGGAAAAGCGCTCCGCCGCCCATCTTTTGCACCGCTTTATAATCGGAATCAAAGGTGGAGTTTACAAGGTTTGCTTCTATAAGGACATCGCTGCCGACGTTTATCGAAAAATGGCCGTAATTTGGCGGCATTATGACCTTATCGCCGGCTTTTGCATGCACTAACTGCAGATCAAAACTCCCGTCCTCATTCCTTTTTTGAAGGAGATAAACGACCTCTCCGCTTATAACCTCATACAGTTCCGGATAAGCCAGCCCTTTTTCAACCAGGGGGTGATAGTGGCCGAGGGTCTTTGTGAATTCCCCTCCGAGATCATAATTTTCTATCACTGTCACATCATATCTTATGTTATGGGCGGAAAAAACCGTTGCGTTTTTGTCCACACCGGCCGCCCTGTACATCCTGTAAAGAACATCGTTCCTGTTTTTGATGTTTATGAATTCTTTATTGAATATCACATCCTTCATTTCCCCCACTTTTCTGGTGGAAAACGGAACCTCCTTTCCGTCCGCAAATAATTTTCTCTCGTTTTCATCAAATTCTAGATTTACGGCCAGGGTGTTTAATTTCATAGGTATAATAAAAAACGGATAGATTAATACTTTTTATAGAACATTCTGACAAATCTGTCCGCTTTGAAGATTTTTATGATAAATCTTATCTCCCCATTGCTTATAGTTTTGGTCAGATAGAGCACTACCGTATAAAATAACAGAGCGGCAATTAAAAGAAGCGGGAGATAGGCGAGCCGGGTTATGATCCTGAGCATGAAATAAAGGAAGATCGCCATTGCAGTCACAGATAACGCACCTTTTGCAAGCTCCCTGTAAGGGATAATTATTTTTATATACCTGGAGACAAGCCTGAGGTTTACCGCCAAAGTGGCAAGGGTAACGGTCATATACGCTATGGCCGCCCCTACAGAATAAAAGACGGGAACCAAAGTAACTGTTAAGATTATGCCTATCACTGCACCGGTCACTACCGAATACATCGTGTATTTCTGTTTTCCGATGGCGCTTAACACCTGGGTTACCGGGCCGAATATACTGACGATGAGGACAGGAATCAAAAGAATTATAAATGGGGTTTCCGCGCCTGTAAATGTAGACTTATACAGGTATGAAATAAGCTTTGGTGCAGAGACCATCGACGCTATAACCAGCGGAAAAGTCAGCAAAAAGGAGTATTTTATCAGACTCTTCTGCATCCTGTAAAAACCGTTAAATTCTTTTTTTTCAAAAAACTTCGTTATGGATGCAAAGAAAGCGGATCCGACGGCGGACGCGGGCAAAGCGAGCATTCCCGCCATTATCAGCCCCACTCTGTAAAAGCTGACGGATGAAATGTCGGGGGCGACCGCTCCCAGAAACAAGGCTATGACAGGGCCGTACGAAAGGGATATCAGTGATATGACGTATGAAAAATTCCTATAGCCTGAAAAGTGAGATAATTCTTCCTTTCCGGGTTTAAGCGCTTTTGGAAAACCCTTTATTGACCTGTACAGGAGGAAAAGGCCGACGGTAGAGGTGGCAAGATAGATTACATCGTAGAATTTTATCGCACCTATAAGCCCGAATCCGAGATAGATTACGACCAGCTGCATCACCCTGAGAAAGTCGTATAAAACACCGGTTATGAAGCTGTTGTTCATTTTCTGGAAACCTATAAAGGAAGGCTCAGTAAAATTACCCGCCAGGGAATAGAAAACCAGCCCGAAGGCAAGCACCTTTATAAGATAACCCAGTTCCACTGAATGATAAACCGAAGCTATCACTCCTGAAAGAGAGAAGAAAACGACCGAAGCGGCAAGGGACGATACCGTAACTATTAATAGATAGTGCCTTACCGCCCACATAAGCTTAGGAGCGGAATTTTGTGCGCGGTACTTGGATATAGCGTACTGTACCAGAGAATTGACGCCCAGGCCCGCTATAGTCGAGGCAAACCCCCAGTAAAGAACCGCGATTGTGTAGTAACCGTAATTAGTGGGCCCGAGAAACCTCACAAGAAGTACACTTATAAGGAATGAAACGAAGAATTTCGACCCTGAGCGAAGGAAACCGAATACGCTGTTTGAAGCGACTAACCCCTGCTCCTCTTCTATATTTATTTCGCTTTCATTCGCAGGCTGTTCCATTTGGATTGATTATATTATATTGCATAAAATCCGCGTATTTAAATAATAATTAATAGTAATTAAATATGATTTCACTTTTACATGAAACAGGACTGACTGCGATCGTAGCCGTTGCAATAATAGCCGGCTACCTGATAGGAATAGCGGCAAGGGAAGAACTGGAAAACGGCCTGAAGAAGATTAGGATTGAAACGATTTTCTCTTATCCGCTTATAATAGCAGAGGTGATAATCCTTTCAGTAGTATTGTATTCATTTAACAGCTATTATTTTTTAACCGGAGGGGTACTGACACTGATTAATATAGTACTTTCGGCTGTTTACACCGCAAGGAAATCCGATCTGCAGAGAGCGATAAACTACGCAGTATTGTTTTTAATACCTTCTTTAATAATAGGTGCAATAATCATAATATGAAGATAGGAGTGATAGGGAGAACGAACGTCGGAAAAAGCACCTTGTTCAAGGCGTTGACGCTTGAAGAGGTGGAGATAGAAGACAGGCCTTTTACGACCATAGAGCCGAACAGAGGAGTGGGCTATGCGACCGTGGAATGCCCAGAGAAATTTTTTAACGTCAAATGCAACCCGCATAATGCACCGTGTGTAGACGGCACCAGATTCATACCAGTCAACGTAATAGACGTTGCTGGGCTTATAGAAGGAGCAAGCGAGGGCAAGGGGCTGGGAAATAAATTTCTAAGCGATATAATGGAAGCGGATGCGATAATAGAGGTTATAGACATATCAGGCAATACCGATTCAAGCGGAAATAAAACGACAAATTTCGATCCAGCGGCGGACATAAGAATGGTAGATAACGAGATAAAAAAATGGCTGGCCTCAATAATACTGCGGTCTAGATACGTCGGCAAGGAGGATATTGCAGATATAATATTCAAGAATCTCTCAGGGGTAAACATAAATTACGCCACCGTGAAAGAAACCGTAAAAGAACTTAATATAAAGGAAATAAACGATAAAACGGCACTGGATATCGCGGAGATGGTAATGAAAAAAGACAAGCCAATGCTGATACTTTGCAACAAGATGGATTCGGTAAATGACCTGGAGTACAGGATGGAAAAACTAAGGAAAGAGTTTGATTATGAGTTTATGGCGTGCTCAGCCGCCGCGGAGCTTACGCTGAAAGAGGCGGAGAAAAAAGGCTTTATAAGATTAAACGGGGACAAGATAGAGAAAATCAGACAGATGACCGCGGAACAGGACAAAGCGATAAACATAATAGAAAGCATAATAACAAAATACGGCGGAACCGGCGTAAGAAAGGCGATAAACCATTTGGTGTTTGAACTAAAAGGCTACAAGGTAGTTTTCCCGGTGGAAGATGATAAAAAATTAACGGACGGGTTCAGCAGGGTATTACCGGACGCATATCTCGTAAAAAAGGATGCCACGCCAAAGGATGTCGCAGCTATGATACATTCGGATATAGCAAAAAATTACAAGGGGGCCATAGACTGCAAAACAGCATTAAAGGTAAAAAATGATGCGCCGGTTAAAAACGGGCAGGTATTGAAGATACTGGTATGAACAATACAAAAGTATTCCTTAAGGATGAAAAAGTATTTGAAAGGATAATCGAAGCATCCCTCCTAAACAGCGAGGACATAGTAATAGAGGTGGGAAGCGGCGACGGAAGACTTACAAAAAGGATAGCGCCGCTTGTAAAAAAGGTCTATGCCATAGAGATAGATACAAACCTGTTTGATTCCGCGAGGACTCTCGTCTATGATAAAAATATTGAATTTATAAACGCTGATGCGCTGGAGATAGCTTTTCCGGGGGACGCAAACAAGATAATATCAAATCTCCCGTATGCGATTTCCTCCCCTATAACCGAAAAGATAATTTATTTTCTGAATCGTAAGAAGGATTCGCTCGCGGTGCTGATGTACCAGCTCGAATTCGGGGAGAGGATGCTTGCTTTCCCGGGGATAAGGGATTACTCAATGATATCCGTCTTTGCCCAGTATACATCCAGCATTGAATTTATCTCAAGGGTGAGCAAGAATGCGTTCCGGCCTAAACCGGCGGTGGAATCCATAATATTGAGGATAAGACCGAAAAACATCGAAATAGACGAGGGATTTCTCGGCTTTGCAAGACTGATTTTCCAGCACAAAAAGAAGAACCTTTACTCCGCACTCATGGACAGCAGGGGAAAACTGAATGTTGAATCAAAAGACGAGCTGAGGGATAAACTTAAGGAATATGAAAACAAACAATATCTTAAAAGAAAGGTATTTTACCTCGAAATAAAAGAATTAGAGGATATATACAATGAACTGTTAAAATTGAAGATATGCGAAAAGAAGTGAAAATTGTGAAGAGAGGAAGCCCATCGGTCAGGATATACAGAAAGAAAAACCCCTGGGAGTTCATACCTTTCAAATCAAATTTGGGATATAACAACGGCGGCAGAAAAAAGTTCAGGAACTTTGCTTCCAGGTTCTCCACAAAAGAGGTGGAAGACATACTGATAGCATGGGTCGCACTGAGTTTTGCATTCGCAGTGGTGCTTTATCCCATAAGCGGAAAAGGTTTTCTGCTTTATTTTCTGGCTTCATTTATAGTACTTGGCGCGGCGTTTATACTGCATGAGCTCATGCACAAGTTCGTGGCGCAGAGCTACGGATATGAGGCGCAGTTCCGCATGTTCCCGTTTTTCCTGATACTCGCGGTAGTCATGGCGCTGCTTATAGGTTTTGTATTCGCCCTGCCTGGCGCGACAATCTTCGAACCGGATCCTCAGGAACCGTATACCGATCCGAAGGGATTCACTGAAAGATACGGAAAAATATCCCTGGCAGGGCCGCTCATAGATATAGTTGCGGGATTTATTTTTCTCGGGTTATTCTTCCTGTTATACATGTTTATAGGGACGAACGCAAACGGCCCTGCCGCCGCATTCGGTTACATAGTAACCGGTTTGGGGGCGTTCATAAGCTTTTACCTCGCGGCGTTCAACATGCTGCCGCTGGGCTCCGTATCTTTCGTGGGCCTCGACGGATACAAGGTATGGAGGTGGAACAGAGTATACTGGGCCATTTTCTTCATACTGCCTGTGACGATCACCGTCCTTATTTACATAGGTTACATACCGATACTTTCAGTTATAGGTCTGTGAATATGGGCAGTTATTTAAACGCGGAGGTTTTATAAAAGTTATGGCTGAAAAAAATAAAATAATTACTGCTTTCCAGACGGCCGGGTATATTTCCGTATTGGCCGCGCGGTTTCTTGAAGAAAAAGGCGTTGTAAAGGATACCGGCGGAATAGATCTTGACGAGCTGGCGCAGTTTGCCATAGTTAAGGAAGGAGACATGCTTTCCCCGATACGGATTCTTGAAGGAAAGGAATTTACGATAATCACGTCACAAATACCGCTTCCGATCAAAGCAATAGCAGAATTATCGGATAAAATAATGGATATATACAGGGAAAAGAAGGCGGACCAGATAATAGCACTCGACGGACTGGCAATAGAGGAATCGAAGGATAAAAGCGAAGTTTACTTCGCGAGCACGTACAATGAAAAAGAGATCAAAAACTGTAAGAAACTGCCGGAGGGTGCGATGATGGGCTTTAATTCATACCTTGCGCATAAATCCCGAAAAATGAAGATACCTTTTGTTGTATTAATGGCGGAAACGCACGCAGATATCCCTGACGGCATGGCGGCGGCGGCGCTGATATCCGTACTGGAGGATATCATAAACGTAAAGATCGATACTTCGGATTTGGTATCAGAGTATAAGAAAACACTGACTCAGATAAACAACATACTTAAGAGAGTCAGTCAGGTTCCAAAGGACAGAGGAGAGCAGAACATGTACGTTTAGGCCTGATTGTATTCCTTTGCCTTTTCTTCAAGAAATTTTGAGACGTTGTTGTCCATAAATGATGTAGAGTATGAAGTTATGTCGGTTATTGGCACCCATTTATAACTCTGGAAAAAAGAAAGGACCTCCGGTTCTCCACTTACATGCTCCATTACATAAAGAAAATAAAGAAGCTTCGGATTCTCACTCGGATAGTATTTGAATACCCTGCCGCTCAGATTAACTTTGATATCAAATTTTTCCATCAAATAAAGGATCTCCCTCCTGGGGCTGCTATCCTCGCTCAGGTCCAAAAACGGGAATACCCACGTGGCTCTCGGCATGTATTTGTCCGATTCCTTTAATTTTACCATCAGGACCTTATTTTCACGGACTACCAGAGCAGACACCCTCTTTGCCATGGTTATAATAACAACTGTGTATTTTTAACGTTTTTTTATACTAAAACCGCATATAATTATTTAAGTGTATGGATAAAGGTTATTATGCGGTGTTGATAGTATTGCTAGCCCTTGTAATAGGCGCCGCGATATTCTATACTAATCCCTATGAAAACCACCGGCAGATAGCGATAGGGATATGTGAACTAGAATGCCACAATGTGATAGCAAATTCCACCATAACGAGCAATACCTGCATAAAGGAAAACGCAAGCTTCGGTTATTCCTGCGCCGCTACAAACTCGGTTTCATCGGCGGCATGCACAAATATAAATGAGATAAATTTAAACTATAACTGTGTGCTTGAAGGCATTAAATAATCACTGCTTTACGAGCTTTTTTACCCGGTCTAGTTTACCTTTCAAAAAATCTATCCTGCTCTGCTTGTCTTCAAGTACCTTTTCTGATTCGATGTGGGTAAGCACACCTCCGTCATTCTTGCACCTAAAATCGTTCTGCAGGGCCTCATTCACCTCGTATCTGCGGTTGCATATGTCGCACACATAGAAATCCTCCGCCTTATTCAGCTCCATGGATTTATTTGTCTGCTTTATTTCATCCTCGTACATCTCACTTATTATGAATACAAGCCTTTCCGGATTTGCGCTCCAAAAATACGTATACCACGCCTTGTTGTTCTTTCTTACCTTCCTGTAGGAAACCAGATTTTTATTATACAAACGGTATAAAAATTTCCTTATTGCATTCGCTTTTTCAAACTTCAGTTTTTTTGCGAGAAGGTTCTCCTCCATCTCTCCGCTTGAAATCAGAAACTGGAATATTTCTAGGCCCTTCTCAGCCGCGACATCAATGACATATTTTCTCGCTTCCTCCAGCTGCAGGAGTTTTTTAGTGTCTACGATCACCTTCTTTTCCCGCACCCTGGCCGGCTTTTTTGATTTTGCCTTTGATGGCTTCTTTGCTTTGATCTTTCTTTTAACTTTTTTTGCCGCCATTCTTAATATAAGCAGAAGCGGGGATTTAACTCTTTCTGTTCGCGTCTTGTTTTACTTCAGATAAGCGAATATTATAGATCCGATGGGGCTCAAAAGGATAAGCAGGAGTATAAAAAGAAAAGCAACCGTATTCAGTATAGAAAGCGCTTTCTTTTCGTTTTTGACCACATAGCCTATTGCATCAAAGAATATCTTGCCGCCGTCAACGAGATATGACAACGGGAGTATGTTAACTATCGCGAGGCTGAAAGATATGACCCAGAGCCATAAAAAGAGACCGTCTATCCAGTAAAGGGACTGCGACGGAAAAGAATTATTTGGAAACGCCGTAACGGAAATCGGTTCTATAAGAAAGGAGGGCGGCTTCGCCAGCGAGAAGAAGCCTCCAACACCGATGTAACTGTGGTAGGTATTGTTTATTGAGGAGTTATATGTAGTTTTCATGGAATACACGCTGCCGTTTGCGAGCGTAAAGTTGACATACTGCCCCGGCTTTACATTCAAATCGGACAGCACCTGCTGCTCCGAATAAAATTTGTTTCCGTTTATTTCGGAAACCGTTGAATTTACCGGAAGGTTTACGGCGCTCGCGGGACTGTTGTTTATAACAGTCGATACATCCAGGTAATACGGCGAGTATGAGACCATATTCGCGGAAACAATGAAATGGGAAAGCACCAGATATAACCCCAAGAATAGAAAGCCAAGGACCACATTAGTAAATGCACCGGCGGAAAATATTCTTAAACGGTCCAAACGCTTTGCTTTTATGATCTTTTTTTCATCAGGTTCTACAAAAGCAAGGGGAAGAACTCCGAAAAGGAAGCCGAAACCGGTGGATTTTATTTTTATGTTTTTGGACAGGGCTACCACGCCGTGGGAAGCTTCATGCAGAGCCGCCAGCACTATTATGGCTATAAGTATGTAGAGTATCGGTACGCCCACCAGAACGGGTATGCCGTGAATGGATATAGACACAGGGAACAGGGGAGCAACCGCCGGAAAAGTTGTAGAGGGACTTGTTATCATGAGATAGAGATACGGAAGAAACAGATACAGAACAAAGCCTACGCCGGCTATCGCCACAAAAACGCCTATTGTCGAATATATATTTACAAGCCGTTTGTATCTCGCAAGCCTTTTCATCAGTTTAAGCCCGATTTTTGTCTTGTAAAGAAAAACGACCTTGCCTTCGACATCAAATCTCTTTCTTTTTACCACTACAAACAGCCCGAAGATCAGCAGTATTATCACTGTCAAAAGCAGATTATCGCCATTTGCCAACAGCAAGCTTAAAACGGACATTATATGTTTACACCTTTAACTTTCTTAACTCTTTGTGTTTTGGCCTCAATACTGAAGACCCGCAGTTCCTGCATCTCACCTGGCCCCTTCTGAGAACTTTCTGGCTGGAAACTCTTATCTTTGCATTGCAGTTTCTGCACACGTATACATCGTAAAATAATCTCTTGTCCGCAACAGGATTTGATCTTTCTGCCATATTCTTATAGCTTTCTATTTCCTTATATATAAAGTTTTATTTACAACATAATCCAGTATAATTGATGAAGACAGACGTTATAAGGAATGATTCGAATGGAGTAGTTGAAAGGCTGGCAAAGCTCGGCTTCGATTCAATTTTTCTTTTGAAAGATGGTAAACTTAGAAACCTTACCGGCAAAGAAAGCGGTGAGTTGACCGCGTATTCCGGAAACGACTATGATTTTGTGATAAGAAAGGGAAAAGCCAGGGTGGTGTATGACCTTGAAAAAAACGGTTTTCTGCTTAATAAGGGGCTATGCAGCAAACTGAAGGAAAATAAAATGTTTGTTATATTCAGCTTTTCATCGCTTGTAAAAAGTGAAAATATCTTCAGGGTGTATAAAAACCTTCTGATAAACGGAAAAATATGCAATGACTACGGCATAAACTGCATATATTCATCGGGATCGGAGGATACCAGTGACATAAAATCATTCTTCCAGCTTCTGGCGTTTGCGGACGAATTCGGCTACAACTATAAAAACATACAGAACGGCATGCTGAACCTTCAAAAACTCCTGTAATTCAACTGTGTGTAAACAAGAATCCGGTAAATCTGTGAACTTAGCCCGTATCAGGAGTGGGCCCGAAGGGATTCGAACCCTTGACCTTCTGCACGTCAAGCAGACGTCATAACCACTAGACCACGGGCCCATAATTTTAAACTTATCCCGTAACATATAAAAGCTTTAGTGAGACAAAAGCTTTTATTGATAAATCATAATATTCTGATATGAATTATGATTTAAATTATGTCAAAGAAAACCGGGATGCACTTATATTATCTATAAAAAAAAGATTTTTAAAGCCGATCTCCGAAAATCCCGTCGACAGACTGATAGAACTGAACGACCTCATCAAAAAAGAAAGAAATAAAATTGATGAGCTTAGGCATGAAAGAAACGTAATAAGCAAGGAATTCTCCGAAAACAAAGAAAATGTATCTTCTAAAGATAACCAGCGTAAAAAAGTAAGAGAAATAATGGATCAGATAAAGACCATGGAGGATGAGCTAGAGAAATATGAAGAAGAATCCAGGAATCTTTTCTTATGGCTTCCAAATGTAGTGAGCGACGAGGCTCCGGAGGGCAGAGATGACAATGATAACGTGGAAATCAGAAAATATGGAAACATAGAAAAGAGAAGCTTCGAAACAAAAAACCATATTGATCTTGGAGTGGAAAGAAAATTGCTTGATATAGAAAGCGCAGCAAAAGTTGCCGGCAGCCGGTTCGTATATTTAAAGGGCAAATTAGTCCAGCTGGAACTCGCATTAGAGCTGTATTCCATAGAAAAGATGGCTTCAAAAGGGTATCTTCCGATTCTTCCACCTTTTATGATTAAAAGGGAAATTTACGGGGGGATAGCACACATGGCTACGTTTGAGGATGCGCTGTATAAAGTTACAGGTGTTGAAGAAGAAGGGGAGGAGGAGAGATTTCTCATATCCACTACAGAGCACCCTATGATTGCACAGTATACCAACAGCGTGATAAACGAGGAAGAACTGCCGATTAAAATGATAGGATTTAGTCCTGCCTTCAGAAAGGAGGCAGGCGCGCACGGAAGAGATACGAAAGGGCTATTCCGTTTGCATCAATTCGACCAGACAGAGCAGATAGTCCTGTGCAGACCGGAAGACTCAAAAAAATTCCATGAAGAGATGGTCAATAACATTGAAGAGATATGGCAGGAATTAAAAATACCCTACAGGGTTGTAAGCTGCTCTACAGGGGATATGGGGGTGAGGGACATCAAACAATACGATATTGAAGCTTATCTTTATTCGCAGGGCAAATACAGGGAGGTGGGCTCATTCGACAATACAACAGACTGGATTTCCAGAAGATTGAACATAAAATACGCAGACAAACAGGGAAACAAAGATTATGTTTATACGCTGGACGGAACCGGTCTTCCGATGCAGAGAACCCTGATAGCCATAATGGATGCTTACCAGCAAGCAGATAGAATAATAAAAATACCCGATGTGCTCAGAAGATACACAGGATTCAGCGAGATATAAGTAATACCATAGTAATACTCAACTATTATTTATAAAACAGAAAAGACAAGTATAGTCAGGAGGTAAATATGGGGGAAAAAATGCTTGAGGAGATAATTGATAAAAACAACGATTCTAACGCTGCTTTAAGGCTTCTGACAATGTCTGAACTTGAGCTGGCTACAAAAGTAAGCAACCCGGAGATTCTTAATAATCTGGGGGAGATAATAAAAAACTACGAAGGAAAAATGGACGGTATAATAATAAACGGGGGTTTGGCGTTTATACCCGACAAATACAGCAGATTAAGGGGTGAGCGGCTTGATCTGGTTGAAGACAGGCTCAAAGAGAAATATGGAGAAGAGATATATAAAGAGGTTAAAAATGGAAAAGATGATTCTGATTCTGTGGATGATTTAACAGAGGCTGCAAAGCTCGCAAAAATACAGATGAAAAGCATCGTTTACGAAGCTGTCAAAAAAAATATTCCGATATACTATGTATACGGCGTTACGGACTATAAAAACGTAAAGATGATAATAGAAGCGCTGGAAAGACTCAGCAGAAGGAATAAAAAAGACGAGGAAAAAAGCAAGATAAACAAGAAAAATAAAAAACAGAACAAGATTGAGAATAAAGTTCCAAATGAGATTGAAAGAATACTGTCGATAATCCCAGAAACGTACAAATTCAAGGCATCGCAATGGAAAACCTCGGATAAAAAAGGGATAAAGGACAAGGCAAACGACATATACATGCATCTGCTTAACAATATTTTTAACGACGGTAAAAACGGGAGAAATGTACATGTTTACAAAAGGTTTGAAAATTTCCTTGGAGAAAAGGAAGACAACAGTCCGGACGCGGAGATATTAATAAACGGCTTCAAAGTAAAGGTATTCCATGCAATAAATGCACTGACCGCCGGGTTAAACGAGGGAAAACCGAGTGAAAGAAACATTAACATGATAGTGGACTACGCCAATCTTGATGCGCAGTATGGAAGACTGTCCGATATTTACATAACCGGAAGAGGTTCTGCCACCGAATTCACCGCACTGAATTATCAAAGCAGGAAAACCCCTGTTTTAATACTTAACCAGGGCCCTCTTATGGATATAGACAAGCAGTTCAGGTTAAGAGCCAGTCTTAATAAAACAGACGTTTCAAAACGATTATCGCAGTTTGAGGACAGCGGGGTGTCGTTTCTGTCAGTGTATAAAGACAACAGTGTAGACCTTGAACATCTTGACATGTACGGGATAAAAAACAAGATAAGTCCCTCAAAAATACAGAAGGATATACAGAGAGGGTCTCTTTATGAAATAACACAGATTTCGGACTGGCACGTTGGCAACGCCGCTTCGGATTATGAAGCGATGGAAAAAGTACCAGAAATCATAAATAAAAGCCAAGTACCGAAAGATAAAAGGATTCTCTTCGTCGGCGGCGATATGGTCGACGGCGGAAATGACAAGGCACAGAGAACTAAAATGTCACTTCCACGGGCTCCAAGTCCCGAGGAATTTATGGGTAAACTTGAAAAGATATTAAATGAAGCTGACAAGGAAAAGGCAAGAAATGAGTTCGTTGATACCTTGCACGAAGTTGTATACGGTAATTCAGACATAGATCTGGGCCAGCAGGAAAGGAGACTTGGCGGGTACCTAAAGCCGCTTGCGCCTCTTTTCGAGAAGGCGTATGTCGTGGGCGGAAACCACTATGAAAGGGCAACCGGTAACGGAAGCGAGGGTAAGATGATAGGGCCTAAACTGGAGAATAATGGCACAAAAGAGGTTGTATATGTAGATGATTATCTTCAAAGAGGGCAGACTCCTTATTTGGATAATTACGGACTGCTGCAACTGCACAGCGCCGGTTATAGGGGAGGGCAGGATGCAAGAACGTCTCTTATGAACATAATCAAAAACACCGGAAAAGACCTTGTAGACATAGCGATGGCCGGAGACTGCCATGAACCCGGTATAAAATTCGCCCTTAAAAAGAAGGAGGAGAGATGGAGCACGATGGCGGCGATGACCGTTCCCGCGCTCGAAAAAGAAACATATTTTGAGGATTATATAATACACAAACCAAATTACACCAAGGGAATAAGCGAGATTTACATACCTACTGACAGCAGTATAGGCACGTCATATTTAAAATACCGCCTGATACCTCTGCAGACCATAAAGGCAGAGATAAACTCCTCCGGCGGATCCAGGTATTACAGGCTTGTAAACGATCTGATTAAAAAACTGAATTAAACCTGAAAAGCAGTTATTATATCTGCGTTTGTATATAATTTCTATGGATACCGAAGAAAAACTGAGAAGAATAAAAAGCGTGAGGGATTTTATCTCAAATAAAAACGATTTTACGGTGTTTTATCACTTTGACACGGACGGGATAGTAAGCGCGGCGCTGTTGACTTCTGCGGTCAGAAAGGCGGGCAAGGGAATTTATTATTACCGGCCTACAAATTATGAAGACTACGAAAAGATGGACATGCGGGATTACAGCAAAAATATAATAGTATGCGATATGCAGATACGCGAGGATCAGCTTCCGCTTTTTAAAGATAAAAACCTATGCATAATAGACCATCACCAGATAATATCCGCGGGGGACATTGCATATGCAAATCCTAAGTTATGGGGTGATGAAACATATACTCCCTGCTCCCTTTTAGTATACAATATTTTCAAAGAAGAGATAAACGACCTGGACTGGCTCGCAACCATAGGATTGATAGGAGATTCCGGCGGAAAGGAAAATTCGGAATTTGTGCAGAGGGTATCCAACAAATATGATGTAAAAACCGGAAAAGACGAATTTATGTATGACAATGATTTCGGAAAGGCGGCGAGTATGGTGGGTTCAATGACTACCGTCTATAACAGGGACGGGGCCGATGAAGCGCTGGGTATGCTTATAAATGCCTCTTCCCTTTCCGACGTACTCAACAATCAGAAGTTTATATATGCGGACAAGAAAGTAAAGGAAGAGCTTGAAAAACTCGAGGAGGATTTCAGGGAAAACACCGAGAAAACCGGCAGAGTGTATTTTTACGAGCTTGACCCGAAGAAGAAAAGATACTCCTCCACTTTAGTGACAGAGCTCAGCTTTGATAAGTCATATTACGGCAACATCCTGGTTTTTATGACAAAAATAAACGGAAGAACCATGCGGCTTAATATAAGAGCCAACGGGGTTGATATAAAATTACCCGTTATCCTGAAAAACATATTCAGCAAAATGAAGGGGGAAGGAGGGGGGCATGACAAGGCATCCGGAGGTTCAATAGCTTATAAAGACAGAGAAAAATTCAAGAAACTTTTTCTCGGTGAAACCAAGGATATAAAATAGTTAAAAATCCGGCGCACGGCTTACTTCCGAAATGTTCAGACTCGCATCGTTAAAGGAAGTAAACGCCTCCTCCAGCTTTGATGTCCCCTGATCCTCATCCGCCACCAGTGTTATCATTATGACGGTTAGACCGAACGCGAGCGGCTGAACCTCCACCTTATAAACCGAACCGTATCCTGAAAGAAATTTCTTTATGCTTTCAGTGAGTTCATCCACATTCGAAGAAGTACTCTTTGGAAGCGCCTTTATTTTTATAACAACTTTTCCCATTTTCAAGGCCCCACAAAACCGCAGACCCTGCACGTGTAAGTGACTCCTCTTCCCCTGCATTTGCCGCACCTTGCGATCTTTGAATTGCAGTTGGGACAGTTAAAAAGAACAGAATCCTCTATTATGGATATATCCCTGTCACACGATATACAGAAATTCTTCTCGCTCTCGACTAAAGCCTCTGCCATTTGTTAGTTTATTATCAGATTCGTATTTATATGTTTCTGTTTTAAATAGTATATGGAAAAGTCCAAAAAAGAGATAAAACAGGTCATAATACTGAGAAAAGACCTTGGGATGGGCAATGGAAAGATGATCGCACAGGGTTCGCACGCCAGTCTCATGAGCTTTTTACGTGCAAAAAAGTTATATCCGGAAATAGCCGAAACGTGGATAAGGGAAGGGGAAACAAAGATAGTGCTCAAGACCAACAAACCGGAAGAATTCAACGAAATAAAGAAAAAACTGGAAAGAAGCGGGATGCCTTTTGAAACCGTAAAGGATGCGGGACAGACGCAGGTGCCGCCCGGAAGCGAAACCGCCATCGGGATAGGGCCGTATTATTCCGATGAAATTGATAAGATAACGGCGAAGCTAAAGCTTCTATGACAAATATATTATACATAATGATAAACTCCATGCTGCAGACGGATCCGTACCTGGCATACTTTTTCTTCGTCCTTATAATAGCGGGTGTAGGCATAACTTACTTCTACAGGAAAGAGATAGGATTCATTATAACGATAATAATCTCCGTCCTATTGAGCTACATGGGGGTTTTATATCCGTATTTATACATTCTAACGGCTGTATGTCTTGTTTTGTTGGCCCTGTCCATTAAGGGAAACGGGTCAATCATAAGACCGATAAAAAACCTGGAAAGCTGGCTTTATCTGAAAGTCATAATGAAAAAGCAAGGGTAATGCATCGGCCGGGATTCGAACCCGGGTCTCCACCGGACTGCTATAAAAATTGGCAGGGTAGTGTCTTACCACTGGACTACCGATGCTTGATACCATTTATTAATACGCCCCTTTTATATATTTTATGTATTTCGACGTTGAGTTTAAGAAAAAGAACAACGACTGGAAAAAATTTGAAAATGACACCGCGGGGGTGTTTGAAAAGTTCGATTACACCGTTAAAAAGGACGTAAGATTCAAGACAGACAGGAGATTTCAAATAGATTTTATAGCCTATGACGGCAAAAGGAGGTTCTTTGTAGACTGCAAAAACCACGCGTATATCCCGCCTGAAAAAGAAAGGGAGTTCATAAAAAACCAGATGATACGGGCCAATAATTTCATAGAAAAAAACCTAAAAAATACGGGAAAAAACATAGTACTGCTTGTGACAAGAAACAGGACCAACTCGCTTATGCAGCACAGATCCGGCACTGAAAAGATACTTTCTGTTGACTTCTATTCTCTGCCGGCGCTGTTAAGGGACATAGCAGTATACGAGGACGAGCTCGTTGTTTTCTGATTATTCCAGCCTGTTCGCAAGAATAAATGACATCGATGCGTCCGTGTTTATCTCATAATCCAGTTTAAGTGGATAATTGTTGGAGAATGAAAGCCTTATAGGTTTTTCCGGATCTGCGACGTACAGGAATTTCGAGAGGTAATCTATCGAATACTTTGATCTTGTGGTTGATTCGGATTTCATATCAAATATTTCCTTGTTGTCATTTATCGAGAGCTCCTGTGAAAACTCCTTTTCCTCGCTCTTTGAACTTATTATAAATCTCGGTCTGTCAACCGTAAAATAAATCGAATCATCGACCAGCGCCGCGGCCTTTACGGAATCTTTGATAAGAGAGCTTAACACGGTGATCTCCGCCGTGAATTTCAGCTGCGGTATCTTCTGGGCGGTGTAATTCTCGTCTATCAACGGGATGGTGAAATGCTGCCTGTTTTTCCCGTTTATATCCAGGATAAGTTTGTTTTTTGAGTCAGATATCTTTAATTTATCGTCTTTCCTGACCAGCCTTAGTATTCCGTTCAGGTCATCCAAAGAAACCGATATCTTTATCGGCTTGTCTATGTTAAAGCTTGAGAATATTGATTTCTTTGCCTCAAATAAAATCATTGCGATGTTCGCAGGGTCCATCGCCTTTATCGCAAAACCTTCTTCGTTGAAATCTATGGATACATCCGACATTAAACTGCCGGTCGAATCCATCATTTTCTTAAAAATCTCCGCGTCCTTAAATTCAGCTTCCATCAATAGTTAATAAGTTATTCCTTATTTTTAAATACTTCTTATAGTTATTATAGTCATTTATATTTATCTTTTCTGCTATGTCGGCCCTTACTTCAAAGGAAGAATCCGCAGCAATTACCCTGCCGGTAACCATAACAAGGTCAGAAACCTGAAAAACCGTGCTTTCCTGATAATTTGGAAGACAGGTCACCCTGCTGTTGCCGTCCTCAACCTCGAACATTCCGGTTTTTTCATCGAAAGACATTATCTTGCCGACAAACCTTACTCTAGTGTTATCCTCTTTTATTTCGGCTATTTCGCTGTCTTTTATTATCTGGCTTTCCATTAACTCGTAGTATTCTTGGGTATAGTCACATTTATCGGTATCGTTTTGTAATTTATACAGTTAAGATAACCGGCGGATACATTTGCGACAACTCTGTATGTCCCTGTTTTTGCCGGAGAATAAACTCCGAAACTTGTAAACCCCTTCTGGCTTGCATTGATATCTGTGGGTTTTGCCGACTCTATAGAAAAAGGGACACTACCTACAGGCGTTACGCTCAGGGATATTGTTTCTGTTACATTGCCGGTGTTGTTGACCTTAATGGGAAAAAAAGTATTTGTTCCTTCCGTAGCCGTTACATTGTCGCTTGTAAACGCACTAAAACCCAGGTTTACGGAATTGCAGTTTATTGACTCTGCTGTGACTGATTTATAGGCCGGAGATGTTTTGCCCGCGACTATGAATCCCACGAGCAGTACAACCAGCAAGGCAAGCAATAAATATACTCTGAACTCTTTCATATTTATCATCTAATCTAGTATGAATATATTAATAAGCGTTTCGTATGTTTGAGATAAAGGAATTTGACAGTGTTTATCCGCCTTCGGAGGACAGCATGCTTCTGCTGAAAGCGGTAAAATATGCGAGAGGAGATGTGCTTGATATCTGCGCAGGCACCGGGATAATAGGGATCAACGCCGCACCTCTCTCTAGAAAAGTGACCTTTATTGATATAAATCCGCACGCTATAAAGGCAATAAAGTATAACGCTGTTAAAAACGGGATAACGAACTTTGAATGCATAAAATCCGATCTTTTTTCTGGACTTGGAAAAAGAAGATTCGATATTGTTTATGCCAATCCACCTTACCTTCCGGGCGATAAAAACAGAGACTGGATGGACCTTGCATTAAACGGCGGCGCAGAGGGATATGAAACTACGATTAGGATATTAAGGGGATTAAACCGGCATTTAAAACCACGGGGTACTGCATTTTTAGTGCTTTCCAGCGCATACGACATCAATAAAGTATATAAAGAGATAAAGCGTCTAAAATTTAGTTTTAGAAAGTTGTCTTCGGTTAATTTTTTCTTTGAAGAACTTTTTCTTATAAAAATATATGGCAAAAGCAGGAATAGCGGTAAATGAGGGAAGACTGATAGTAGCTGTGATAATAAACAATTCCGTCCAGGTTCACAGGGTGAAAAGCCTGAACGAGGCTAAAGACATACTAAACACCGCGAAACCCGAATCAGTCGGAGTGGACAGAAGCGCAGCCGAATTCTTTGATGATATCTCATTTTCATTTAATGCGATAAAAGTGGATGGTGAAAAAGAAGACGAGACTCCGATTAAATCACTGACTATGCTGAGTATAACAAAGGATTCCGATAAAAAGGCTATAAATGCCGCTTATTACTCCGGCAACTGAAGCTAATCAGGCTCGGTTTTCCTGATTACTGAGGACTTCTCCCTTTTCAACTTTCACAAAGTCAGGTACTACAAGCAGATAATCCTCATCAACTCCTATTATCTGTGCTTCTGCGGCATCTGCACTCTTTTTGAGTTTAGAAATAGTCCGCTTGAGCTCTTCCACACCGCCTTTTTCCCGTATCTCTTTCACCTTTATGAAAGAAAGAGTGTATCCCGAGCGTATATCATTTAAAACGGGACTGGCATCCTCGAACTTATTAAGATTATAATACTTCACGAAAACCTTTGCCATCGGCTTATCACCCTGGTCCACCTCTAATTCAATGTAATCGCTGTCCTTACCGGATGAATTTACATTTACATTCTTCTTGAATAAATTCAAGAAATTATCAAACGAAAGATCTACCATATTTCACACCTCACAACTCAGCTTTAATCCTTAACAAGATAAGTAAATTTTAGTATTTAAGGTTATCAGTGCCGGACAGAGCATAATTTGTTTACGGAAGATTTAAAACAATGCCGAGTTTGTTTTAATGGCTGAAAAATTCGAGAGTATTACGGCACCTGTTCCAGTTTCACTTTTTTTCCTTATAATAAAAAGTTCCGCAGTCCTCACCAGGTTTGGAAGATTCTGGCTTCAGCAAATAAGGGGGAGAAGACAGGAAATAGTCTAATTGTTCTTTGCTATCAAAAGTCTTTTCGTAAACACTGGAAAAGAAGTGTATAAGGGAGGACCTTGCTCTTGATTCAATATGCTTGTCTATCTCGAAATATAGACTTTGTTCCTGTGTGCGAGAGATTGATAGGCTGACGGCCACTGACCATGGAAATGGAAAAAATAGTCTGTCGAACATATCCGCAGCCTTGTAGATTATGCCTTTTTTCGCGACTGACCTGTCTTGTCTAAGCTGGTGAAAAGTGAGAACCAGTCCGCTTTCATCTGCAGCATCTGATATTATCCTGTGTCCGTCTTTCTCACTTGTCTCCTCCGGAAAGTTCATGTATATATGGTAATAGGGTAAGTCATTCCACCTCTGTTCCTTTAGCAATGAATCAAGCCTTTTTTTGACGGAAGTATTTACTGGCATATTATACTTAAGCAGACAAAATATATAAATAATATGCAGAGGGAGGGATTTGAACCCTCGAAGGCCTGAGCCATAAGGTCCTAAACCTTACACGTTTGACCGCTTCGTTACCTCTGCTCTTTAATAAGAATTATTTCTTCCTTTTTATATCAACAACATCACCGAATGATAGACTGTTTGTATGTCTTATAAAATTACTGTCAGAAACATAATCCACTTCATAAAGCGAGATTTTGAAAAACTTCTCCAATTTTTTCACTAGTATATCCGACGGCTGAATCTCGCCCAGTGCTACTTTTTTCAGGTCCTTCGGCGAGCATTTCAGATTATCCGCCAATTCCGCTATTGAAAGGTTGTTTTTCCTCAGTTCATCCGATATTATTTCGGCGTAATTACTCTTAAGCTGAGGTTCGTCCCTTTCATTCAAATTTGATCCGCTGCTAACTGCAGTAGTTTCAACAACTCTGCCGTATTTTGAACAATCCCTGCAGAGGTTAAGTATTGCACCTTCTACGTCGGTTTTTAAAAGGTTCTCCTCAAACGCCCCGCATATCTCACAGTTCATCCTACAACCCGTCAACGTATATTTCGGCAATGGCTGTCGGCAGTTCTATTCCAAAGGCGTTAAGCGCCCTCGGATGAATCTCTCCCGCAAACCCTACCGGTTTGCCGTTCATATAAAGAGTATATGCCCTTCCTGTTATAAAGGTTTTTGAGAATCCCTCTTCTATGTAGTCCGTAGAAAGATCGTTCAAAGGAAACGCATCGGCAAGAACCTTTTTGATTATTGACAGCACATCCGTGACATTTGCATCCTTCTGGCAGGATACAACGGAGAGTTTTGTCTTGTTGCTGAATATTACGTCGGAATTTCCTTTTTCCACTACTTCTGACAGGGAAAAAATATTCTGCGGGAACTTCTTGTGCAGATTGTTTGAAATCAGCCGTAAAAGCTCAGGAAAGAGGTTTTTACTCACCATTGTCACTTCCCCGCTCTTCAGTGGCAGGAGACTTACATAATCTTGTCCGTTTATAAACGTCTTATCAAACTGGTATTTTTCGTTGGTGAGGGCGTTTATATCGATCTCCTGATAACCAAAACCGACAAGAATTTCCCTTATGTTCTGCAGCGTATAATGATTCGGTAGGAATCCTCCTTCTGTATAAGAATGCGGCACAATATCCTTTATACTATCTACTCCTATGTTACGCATTATATCATCTATTATATCTACCTGGTGCATTACATCCTGCCTGTAAAACGGCGGTCTAACAATGAGATCTTTGCCACTTTGTATTACGGTATAATCCATTGATAATAATATCCGTCTTATACTGTCTTTTTTGACGCTCGTGCCCAGCAAGGACCGAACAACCTCCTCAGTTAAATGAAATGAATGCGTTTCCAGTGAAAGTTTTGTCGCTATCTCCTTTGAAGTATAATTAACTTTTACCAGAGAAACGCTTCCGATGAACTGCAGATTATAGATAAGGATCTTTGTAACGGCATTAACCGTTTCTTTGTCCGTACCTGTTATATCGATGAGCAGCTCTTTGGTATCCTTTGTTATAGAATAACTGTCTGCATTTATTATCGGCGGCATGGCCAGTATCCTTCCGGTTTTATCCGACCAGACTATGGGTTTTTTACCGGATAGATTACCATATTCCTTTGACTGCTTAAGCTCCTTCATTATAGAAGCGTAATCCATCGATGATTGATACTCCAGTGGTATAAAATTAATCTGATTACTGTCCACTTCATGGTATTTTATGGGAAAGGATATTTTACTGTAATCAAACAGGCCGATTGCGGCCTTTCTCCTGTTTCGCCCTACATTTTTATCGAGTCTTTCCTGAATGGCTATAAGCTCATCGATTTTATCTCTGATATTGCCATCTAAGTTTACATAAATTACGTTTACAAATCTCCTGGATGTATAATCGACCGCTACTCCGGGATTTTTCCTTCCGATAAGAAGGTGTCTTTTAATGTTTATTCCCAGCTGGCTTGCGAATATACTGGCTAAGGAATACCTGGAAACGACGTCTACCCTGTCGGAAGTAAGCTCGAAATTCAGCGCACTTTCTCCGTGATCCAGGTCCAGCCCGCATTTTAAAGAAAGCCTGTCATAGTCTTCTATCTTTAATTTTCTGTGCATAACCTCATTCATTTCATCAAGCGTATAATTTAACATTACCATATTCAAAACTCACTGAATATCTTGGCCGAGCTTATGTCCCTCAGAAGATCTATGTCGGTGTATGCCCCGTAAAGATCCCTTATGTCCGACATTTCCAGCTTAAGATTAAGCATCCTCTCCATGCCGAAACCCCATGCGATGATATTCTTGGTTATGCCGAACGGTTCGAGGGTCTCAGGCCTGAAAACACCCGAATTTCCGACCTCAAGCCACCTTTTAAGTTTTGGACTAAATGCCTGTATCTCCAAACTCGGTTCCGTGTAGGGATTATAAGTCGGCTTTAGCCGTATCTTTTCTATCCCTATGCGTTTGTAGAACTGTTTAATGTATCCGATAAGATCCGCGACGGAGAGGTTGTCACCGTAAACTATGCCCTCTATCTGATAAAGCTCCAGCAGGTGGGTGCTGTCCATTGTTTCATTCCTGAACCCCTTGTCTACGGAAAAAAACTTTGCGGGTTTATCCTTATTCTTTGAGATAAATTCATAGATATAACGAAAGGTCGTGGCCGTCGTATGCCCCCTCATTATGAGAGAACTGCTTTTTGCCCCGTCAAACTCTTTTCTGTAGCCTATCGATTCGTCGTATTTTGAGCGGCGGAAGCCCCTCTCATACACTTTCTTCACTCTCTGAAGCAGCCCTTCGGGTATCTTTCCCCCTCCAGCGGTTAAATAAACGGTATCCTGTATGTCTCTGTCCGGATGATCCTGCCTGAACATCATCACATCGAAATTCCAGAATGAGGATTCAACGTAATTGCTGTGCATTTCGCTGAAACCCATTGATACCATCGCATCTTTTATAAACGAGATGAACTTGGTTTTTATATTGCTCCTGCCGGACAAGGAATTCAGTATCTCCGGATTTCTGCTGTACTCCCTGAATCTAAGACCTTCCCAGTTTTTTATATTGTCTGCCGATAATTTATCCAGGTATTCTTCGGCGAATTCCCTGTCCTTTGTTATTTCTTTTCCGAGCGCGGTTATGGATAACTTTTCCCTTATGCTTTCTATCTGTT
The DNA here is from genome assembly GCA_021802505.1 of Nanobdellota archaeon. Classification (GTDB taxonomy): domain Archaea; phylum Nanobdellota; class Nanobdellia; order Parvarchaeales; family Parvarchaeaceae; genus Parvarchaeum. The sequence continues at coordinate 62,776 of JAJZXE010000001.1, read as the reverse complement.
CTACAATGCCGCGTTTTATAAGATCAGAAATTTCTTCTGGATCTATGCTCTGTCCGCCTTCAACCGCTGAAAGCATTGAATTCTTCCGCACTATTTCCTTTTCCTTATCCGGATTGATTGTTACCCTGTCTTTTTCAACAGTTATAAAAGAAGATTTCTTAAGCGAGCCGACCGCCGCGTTGAGTTCGTTTTTATCCATTGAAAGACCGGAAAAAATCTGCTTGTAGGTTACCGCACCATGTTTCTTTATGAAGTTAAAAACGCGGTATTCCGGCAGTCCTTCGGTTAAATATTGTTTGCCTAGAGCAGTCAGCCTCACGCCCGTACTGGTTATGTTATCTATCCTTATGAGACCGAGCGAAAGAAGCTTCCTCGCAGAATTTATGACGGCGGATCTTTCCAGTGCCTTGTTTGTCTCTATTTCAGTGGAGAACATTTCCCCGTTTACAAGCGACGTCATGACCGCTTTGTCGGTTTTATTCAGCATTCTTATAATATTTTCCTTTTCCATCCGATAACTAAAGATAACGCAAATAGGAATTAAAAGGTTTTAACAAGGCCCTTTTCAACCATTTTCTTTGCAATGTACGGCCCGGATGCATAAAGTCCTGAAAATTTAGACTCTATTCTGCCGCCGTACAGCGATTCGCTGACCGGAAACGTTATGGAAAAAAGAGGATTAAACCCGTAATCAAATGACTCCCTTACGAAACGGGGCAGGTTTAACCTGTCGAGTTCGCTGAAAAACTCGGTATTTGAATGAAATTTTTGTGAAAGCGCCGCGACCGCCGATTCGAGTTTGTTAACTGACAGAAAAAGATCATAACCCTGCAGAGGAAAATCTTTCTGGGCTTCCTCCATCGCCTTTTCTGCATAATAGCTGGCCATCTGTTCGCTTGTAGCTCCCGCTCCGTGCGAGATCTCATGGAAAAGTGCAAACAGATACTCTGGAACGGCCGTCAATCTGTCCGTATTCAGAAAAACCGGGCTGTATGATTTCTTTTTTATCAATTTACCCGCCAAGGAGTTGTAAACAAGCGTAAAACCGCCGACATTTTTAGGGGAGCGGTGTATTATAAGTCTGGGATTTACCTCCTTTTTGATGACCTGTGCAATGTAAGGAAGCATCGCTGTTTCGTATTTCCTAAGATTATCTTCCGAACCGGAAATTTCTGCGTATGCTTTTGAAGAAGACAGCATGTAAATGGAGTTTATGTTAACAAGCGAGGGCTCTATTGTTGATTTAAAAAAAGAATCGTTGTACCTACTGAAAACCGCATTAAATTCCCCCGAATACTTTTTTATATCTTTCTCTATCTCGTCCGTTTCTATCTTCTTATGGTTAAATACAAGAGGGGTTGCACCGACTACAACTCCTACGAACAACGCCGATATTAATCCGGTTATAAGCGGGATTTGTACGAAAAAAGAGGAATTATATACAAGTTCCTCCGAAAATAAACTGGTAAAAGGTATGTGCAATGCTGCGGAGTAATAAGCCGTTTCGCCAGTAAATGCCGCGATGCTACCTATCTCACCTCCCAATAACCCCATCGAAACCGTGGATATGAAATGACTATTCGTTTTCGAAAGTATGTAATCATAAACCTTTGAAACGAGCTTTACGGGAGACAGAAGAAGGTCATAAAGGACTTTTTTGCCGGTTTTGCCGCCCGCAGCCACATTCTTAAACAAAGGGTATCCTCCCCAGTCATCAAGAATACTGCGCAGGTATCTTTCCAGCCCCTCTGTCCTGTAATTTTCATATACGTATTTTTTGTCGAGATTTTTAAGTGCATAAGCCGTTGATTCGTCAATTTCCGCGCTTTCTATCAGCTCCTCCAGGCGACCTTTATTTTTGCTGTTTAAATCTTTGATAATTGAGTTAAGAATCGACTTGCTTTCTTCCGAAGTCATTTCAGTATATGCCTCTTATTATTATAAATAGATTAAAAATCATTCATGAATGGTAAATAATATGATAATAGCACTGACGGGAACACCCGGAACGGGAAAACACACTCTGGCGGAGAAACTCTCGAAAAAGATGAAATTCAATGTCATAGATCTCGGAAAGGCTTTAGGGGGAAGGACAGAGGAAAAAGAAGTTACAATAAGAGAGATAAACCGCGCATTTAAAAGATTAAAAAAGGACAATTCGATAGTCGTTTCGCATTTGTCCCATTTTATAAGATCAAAAGACATAAAATTAATCATAGTGCTGAGAACGGATCCGGAACTGCTTGCAAGAAGACTTAAAAAAAGAGGGTACTCTCTTTTGAAAATATATGATAATGTTATGTTCGAAGCGATAGACGGCGCATACATGGAGGCGGTGAGCACGGGAAAAAGCGTTTTTCAGATAGATAACAGCGGAGGAATAGGCAGATGCGTTGAGAAAGCCGCGGCGATAATCAAAGGGACAGGAAAAGGCGACAGTGTGGATTTTTCGGATAAAATAATTAAAATAGAAAAAATGCTTAAATAAAAGCATATTTTATAATAAAAATGGAGATAAAAGAAATAAAGGCGCTGCAGATATTGAATGCCAATTCGAACTTCACGGTTGAGGTGGTACTAAAAACAGATAAAGGCGTGTTTCGCGGCTCGTCTCCGAAGGGGGAAAGCAACAGCAGGTATGAAGTCAGCCAGTTTAAAAAAGGCGTGGAAGAAGAGATAAACGGCTTCAATGTATACCTTAAAAAGCTGATCGGCAGAAGGATTAACGATTTAAACGGCATATTCACGGTAGAAAAAGAGATTCCTCAGGAGTTCATAGGAGGCCCGTCTCTCTCACTGTCATACGCACTGATATATGGATTAAGCACTGAGATGGGTGTTGAACCGTACGAATTATTCGGAAAAAAGAACAGGGTCATTCCGGTGTGCAAGATGATAGGTGGGGGAATGCATGCTTCCGGATTGGGAATGGATATACAGGAAATACTTGTAACAACCATCGCGGAAAACAATTATGACAGCATAAAAACCACCCTGAAAGTATACCAAAAGGTGAAAGAGCTTCTGGAGAATAAAACTGACAGTTTCCTCGGAGGGGTCGACCCAGAGGGCGGATTCATCAGCGGCCTGGACAACTATGAGTCCATAAAACTCGTAAGGGAAGCGGTCGAAAGCGTAATCTCAGAAACCAGCATGGATATACGGCTGGGGTTGGATTTCGCCGCGTCTACGTTTTATAAAGACGGAAAATACCGGTATAAGCGGCCGATATACGGAAAAAAGGAACTGGACAGAGGGGAGCAGATAGACCTGACAAAAAAACTGGCGGAGGAATTTGATATTTTCTTTGTAGAAGACCCTGTTGATGAAACTCTAGCAGAGGATTACGGCGAGATACTTAAAAGCCTGAGTAATTCCTTGGTGGTGGGCGATGACCTTACCGCGACCACTCCGGAAAGACTGGAAAAAGTGCACCAAAACATAAATGCGACACTTATAAAGCCAAACCAGGTGGCACTGATGTATAAGGTGAAGGAATACTCCGATCTTGCGGATAAATTTAAAATAGACAAGGTGGTGTCGCACAGATCGGAAGAAACGACGATCCCGATAATATCGGACATAGCGACGGGCATGAGCGCAAAGTATTTAAAAGTTGGAATTAATAGAGGAGAAAGGATAGAGAAAATAAACAGGCTCATAGAGCTTAATTGATATGGTGTTTAAAAAAATAGACAAATTGGAAGCGTATAAAACGTACGGAACGAGAATCGGGGCGAATGCCAACAACAAGGCGTTCGAGAGGTTTGTATTTAAGAAGATACCCAACAAATTCACAATCCTCAATATAAAACTCATAGATGAAAGGATAAAACTTGCGGCAAAATTCCTTAACAACTACAAAAGAAAAGAGGTACTGCTTGTTTCAACGCTTGACAGTGCTTACTATTCGGTATACAACTTTTCCAAATTAATGAATATAAGCGTCAATTTCGGCAGATATCTCGCAGGGTCCCTTACAAACATAAGCTATAAGAACTTCTTTGAGCCCAAGGTGCTGCTTATAACGGATCCAAAATCAAACAGGAGGGCGATAAACGACGCAAAGAAAACGAATGTTCCTATTGTCGGGATAGCAAACACCGACAACAGCACCGCCTTTCTCGATCTGATAATACCGGGAAACAATAAGAGCGGGAACAGCATAGGATTGATCCTGTTCCTTCTGGCATTGAATATGGCAAAGAAGGAGGAAAAGGAAAAACTCGAAAAGATAAGTCTTGAAGATTTTGTTTCAAAGGAACTTGAATTTTAAGGATATGAATACTTTAGTAAGGGTGGAGAGAGATATGCTGCATACAGGATGGAGAAAAGAAAATGAAAGAGAGCTGTGATTTCTACAAAAACGAAAAAGCAATCGCAAGAGGGGTTAAATACTGCGGGAAACTGTCTAGTAAAATCCTCGGATTGATGTTTGTATCCGCACCTGGCAACGGGGCGTTCCTTCCGGACGTAAAAGATATACACATGAATTTCGTAAGATTCGAATTAAGGGTCGTATGGCTTGACGGAAATTTCACGGTTATGCACCAGACCATCGCGAGAAAATGGCGGCTTTACAACGGGCCGGAAGGCGCGAAACATGTCCTCGAACTGCCGGTTGACAGAAAATATGATATAAAGGTTGGGGATAAACTTAAGATAAAGATATATGAAAACAGGAAATGAAACTGCGGTCACTGACAGGGTAAACTCCTATTCAAGATACAAAGAGATATTCAATTTAAAGCTGATATTTCCGGGAGATTCAAAAATAAGAGCGGAAAACGGCTCTCTGCACATAAAGGTGGAGAGAAAGAATAAAGAGGTTAAAACGGACATACTTGAGGAGCTTACCTCAAATATAAAAAATTCAAGACCGGATTCCGTCCTTGTATCCGGCGGCATAGACTCCTCCGTGCTTGCGGCGATAGCCATAAGAGAGTTTAAAAACGTAAAACTTATATCGGCAGGAACGGAGAACGGCGAGGACCTAAATTTTGCAGAGATATTGAGCAGGGAACTGGCAACGCCGTTAATCCGCGTGAACATAGACGAAGAGGGTGTTTACCGCGCGATAAACGGGCTCAAAACACTCGGAATAGACACGTACAATACAATAATGGGGATAACAGAGTTCCTTTCGATTGAAAAAGCGGTAGAATTGGGATGCAGAAGAATAATTAGCGGCATCGGCAGCGATGAACTTTTTTTCGGATTTTATAAACACAAAAAAATGGACAGGGAAAAACTGAGGGAATTCAGGGACGAGCGGCTTTTTTACATGCCTGCATTTGATCTCTGGAGACTGAATTCGATAGCTGTAAAATTCGGCATTTCGATGATATTTCCGTATTTAACGGATAATGTAATAGACATAGCACTTTCAGGAGGCGTTGAATTTTCAGAAAGTAATGATAAAGTTTTATTGCGCTCGGCCGGGAAAAGGCTAGGGCTCAGTAAAACGATAACGGAAAGAAACAAAAAAGCCATGCAGTATGGCAGCGGAGTGGTTAAACTCCTTAGGGATCTTTCCAGAAAAAAAGAATATAAAAACGTAGGTGAGTTTATAAAAGGAATATGATAAAGGTAAAAGCATTTGGAGGATATAGTAAGATAGGAAAAAGCATGACCGCAATCGATGTAGACGGTGAGATAATACTCACGGACATGGGTGCGGACATAGAAAAACTCGTTAATTTCGAGGAAGACAAAAACGACATAACAATAAACGACCTGACTTCGTTGATAGACAACAATGTCATACCTGACGATAGGGACTTCTTCATGAAGGAGGGCAAAAAGGTGAAGGCAATAGTGCTTACGCACGGTCACCTGGACCATATCTGGGCGGTGCCGTTTCTGAGCCAAAAATACAAATGCCCGGTCATAGCGACGCCGTTCGCCATAAAGATCATAGAAAACCTGATGAAAAACTTCAAGGTAAGGTCTCTTAATCTTGTGCAGCTCAATACGGGAACACCATACAAGATATCGGATAATATAAAACTTGAACTGGTGAATATAACGCACTCCATCCCGAACAGTTCGATGATAGCCCTGCACACAAAACACGGCGTAATAATCTATGCAAACGACTGGAAATTTGACAATACCCCGACACTGGGTAAAAAGCCGGATTACGAAAAACTCGAAGAATTAAGAAAGGAAGGCATTTTTTTACTGATATCAGATTCGACAAACGCGGACGTGGACGGGTATACCTTCTCGGAAAGCATCGTGAAAACGATGCTTGAAGACATAATAAAGAAGAGCCTTGACAACAAAACTATCTTTATATCAACGTTTTCGTCCCATATAGCTAGGATAAAAAACATCGTTGAAATAAGCCGTAAAATGAACAGAAGCGTGATGATATTCGGAAGAAGCATGGATATGTACACAAAAGCTGCAATGAGCACAAATGTCATAAACAAAGGCACGCTTCCGGAAGTCGCGACACGCAGAGATCTGATAAACAGCATGCTTAAGCACGTTGCGGAAAGGCCGGGAAAATATGTTGTCATATGCACCGGTCACCAGGGTGAACGGGGGGCATTTCTTGACAAACTTGTCACCGGGCAGTACCAGTACAGATTATCAAGCGAAGACGGGGTTATCTTTTCATCAAGAACCATACCGACACCGTTAAATGAGGCAAACAAGAACATGCTCAAAAGTGCGCTTGAAAGCCTCAATGTAAACGTCGCGGACAACATACATGTATCCGGACACGCATCAAAGAATGATCACAAACTGCTGATTAAGATGCTTATGCCCAAACACATAATACCCTCGCACGGAGGCATAGAAAAATTAAGCGCAAACATAGAACTCGCAAGGGAATTCGGATACGAACTGAATAAAAATTCGCATATATTGCTTGACGGGCAGGAGATAACCCTCGAATAAAAAGATAAAAACGAGAACAATCTTAGTTTAGAATGACTGAAGACGGCAAATTATCCGGTGATAAAAAAAACTGGAGCAGAGAACTTGAGAACCAGATAAAAGAGAGGGTAAATTCGCTTAGCTGGAATTTTTCCCCCTATTCTGGAAAGGAGATATTTTCACTTGATACACCGCCTCCGTATACGTCCGGCAGGCCCTGGCACCTCGGTGCAGCCGCCCAATACTCAAAGATAGATATTATAGGCAGGGCGCAGAGAATGCTTGGAAGAGAGGTGCTATTTCCGGTCGGCATGGACAGGAACGGCATACCTGTTGAAAGATACACCGAGAAAAAATATGGCATAAGAATGAGGGACACGCAAAGGGAGGAATTCTTGAATCTCTGCAAAACTTCCTTGGATGAGCTTGAGAAGGAAATGCTGGAGATACTGCATTCATTCGGATACTCCGGCGATTTTAATAACATATACAGAACGGACTCCCCGGAGTATAGGGCACTTACGCAAAGCACATTTATAGAGATGTGGGAGAGAGGGATGATAACGAGAGGGACCAGGCCTAGCAATTACTGCATAGACTGCGGAACGACCATAGCGGATGCCGAAATAGAATATGCGGAAATAGACACAAAACTGGTGTATTTTTATTTCAAAATAAAAGACTCCGATGACAGGATTCTTGTTGCGAGCACCCGGCCGGAACTGCTCGCGGCGTGTTCTGCAATACTTGTAAACCCTGCCGACGAAAGGTTCAAGGATTTTGCGGGAAAGACCGCGATAACCCCTCTGTATAACAAAGAAGTTAAGATAATACCGCATGCCTACGCAAAGGCGGAATTTGGAAGCGGAGCGGTAATGATATGCAGTTACGGGGATTATAATGACGTACAGATCATAAAGGAGCTTAAACTGGAAGAAAATATAACCATAAATACAAACGGAAGAATGAACGAAAAGGCGGGGGAAAAACTCAGTGGCCTGAACGTAAAAAATGCAAGGACGGAAATAATAAAACTGCTCCAGGATAACGACTTTGTAGAAAAAATAGAGAATATAAAGCACAGGACCCCTATGTGCGACAGGAGCAAAACCCCTATAGAGATCATACCATTAAATGAGTATTATGTAAAAGTGACTGAAATAAGGGACAAACTCGAAGAGCTGGCCCATAAACTTGAAGTAACACCACCGCAGCACAGACAGATACTTATAAACTGGCTTAAAGTCTCTTCCGACTGGCCCATATCAAGAAGAAGGTATTACGGAACCGAAATCCCGCTGTGGTACTGCAATGATTGCGGTGAGTCGTACGTACCCGAGAAAGGGAAGTATTACCGGCCGTGGAGGGAATCTCCCCCCAAAAATGCCGTATGCGGGAAATGCGGCGGAAAAGAGTTTACAGGGGATGACAGGACATTTGATACATGGATGGATTCCAGCGTATCTGCGCTCTATGTTACCAAGTATCTATCGGATAAAGATTTCCACGGCAAAACATACCCTATGACACTGCGGCCGCAGGGCGTGGATATAATAAGGACGTGGCTTAACTACAGTATTTTAAGGTGCTATCTGCTCACCGGAGAACTCCCCTGGAAAAAAGCATGGCTGGATGGGATGGGGTTGGATGAACACGGCGAGAAGATGTCAAAATCCAGGGGGAACGGCGTAGATCCCACAACTGTGATAGAAAAATACGGTGCTGACGCTTTTAGGTTTTGGGCGGCATCGGAGGCGATGGCCGGCAGCAATTTTATGTTTTCCGAAAGCAGACTGCAGGGAAGCACAAAATTCCTTACAAAATTATGGAACGTCGCAAGATTGATAAACCAGTTTCCATACCGCGGTGAAGAAATAGAAGTAACCAGCAAAAGCGATGAATGGATAATTAATTACACCAAAAAGCTTGTCAACGATTGCAGAAAAGGCTATGAGGAGTTAAACCCGTTTATTCCTTCAAATAAAATAAGGGAATTTCTTTGGAACGTTTTTGCGCCCCATTACATAGAACTCGTCAAGGCAAGGGCTTACGGCGAGGGATTTTCCGGGATGGATAAGCAGTCCGCAGTTTATACGCTTAACTATGTATTGAAAAGACTGATCCTGTTGATCGCACCAATAACTCCGTTTATATCGGAAACTCTGTGGGGGGAGCTTTATTCAAAGGAGCCGGTGCACTACCAGAGGATGCCGGATGAATGCGAAGTAAACATGGAGATCATCGAACTCGGGGAAAAGCTTATGGAGTTCAACAGTAAAGTATGGGCTATCAAAAAAGAAAAGGGATTATCTTTAAGAGAGGGACTTAAACTTGAGATACCTCCGGAGCTTAAGGTCTTCGGGAATGACCTTAAAAGCATGCATAATCTGACTGAATAAGCATGGAAGTAAAATTAAAGAATGTAAATTTCGGAGAAAAGGCGGTTAGTCTCTCCTCCGGATCGGTCAAAGAACTGATAGAGAAGCTGGATTTAAACGACGATTCTGTGATATTGATCGGAAAGAACGGCAGGATATACACAAAAGACGAAAAAGTGGATGAAAAGGACGAAATAAACGTAATAGAAGTTTTTTCAGGGGGATAATGGAATGCGAAGTCTGCAATTTACCTGCAGTGGTGTCTACAAACAACGGAACGCTGTGCGGGGAACACTTCAAGGAGCGGTTTGAAAGCATAACGCTTGAGACAATTAAAAAATACAAACTTATCAAAAGAGGGGAAACCGTAGCGGTTGCAAATTCCGGAGGAAAGGATTCTCTTTCTCTTCTGTACATAATTTCAAAATATTTCAGGAAATCCAATAAGATTATTTCGATAACGATAGATGAAGGCATAAAAGGATACAGGGATAAAACGATGGAAATAATGAAAGAGTACTGCAAGAGATACGGCGTAGACTATAAAATATACTCTTACAAGGATTTTACCGGAAAAACGATGGATGATATAACAGGAGTAAGAAAAGGCATACCCTGCTCGGCATGCGGCGTCCTCCGCAGATATCTGATAAACTACGCCGCTTCCGAAGTAAAAGCCGACAAGGTTGCAACAGCGCACAATATGGATGACGAAGCGGAGAATGTGGTAATGAACCTGGTGCAAAATGATCTGGAAAAGATGATAAGGCTTGGGGCATACTCCGGCATAGTAAAAGACGGGGGATTCGTGCCGAGAATAAAGCCTTTTCTGTTCTTGAGTGAAAAAGAAACGATGCTGTTTTCGATACTGAACGGGATAAACGCGATACACACTCCCTGCCCATACGCCGGTTTTGGATTCAGAGGGCTTATCTCCAGAAAGATAAAGCAGTTTGAAACGGAGTTTAAGGGATCAAAGAGAAACATAATAGAGAGCATGCTAAAAATAAAGGAAAGCACGGACACAAAAAAGGGAATTAAGATAAACCGGTGTATACACTGCGGTTTCCCTTCGATAAATGAGGTATGCGAGGCATGTAAATTGAGGATGGAGCTACAAAATTGAGTTATAGTTTAAAGGTTTAAATATAAAAAAGAGCAGTAAGCTTTATATGGAAAGCGGCATCAATCAAAACCCTGGTATCGGGCATGAAGCCTATATACAGGATGTTGAAAAATTCAACAATTCAATAAGCACCCTGATCTCTGATCTTTACAGCAAGATAGACACTCTCAATCAGCAGAATATAATGTTTGACAGGAAAATAAACAGCATCACTGACTCCAGTATAATTGAAAGCAAGATAAGTAAGATAAATTCCGACGTAAATTCACTGTCAAATGCGTTAAATGGTGCTATCGGTGCGTTTAATTCCTCGATAGAAAAAATGAATGACGCCTACAATGATTCTGCGGCAAAGATAAACAAATTGAACGATTCATTCGAACTTCTGCATTCAAATGTCGAAGAAATGTCAAATAACGTCAATAAGGCAATAGAAAACTTCAACGGGATCGCAAAGGCGATAAACATGAAGGACAGTGATTACAGCAGCAACCTGAAGAGGATGGAGGAAGCCATAAACGGACTAACGCACCAGTATGACATCGTAATATCAAACATAAAGGACACCGCCTCCAATCTTTCCGCGGTGGACAATGAAATGCAGCAGAGGATCGATAAACTGAATGATACGGTCTATTCCGCTCTCCCGGGGATAAATTCATTTTCGGACGATATAAACGAGCTTAAGAAGTATAAGGTTGAATCTGAAAGCAAATTTGAAAAGATAATAAACACCGCAAATTCGCTTACCGTCGAGATAAACGGACTAAACCTTAAGATAGAGACCGTAAGCAGCGAGTTTGAGAACATACAGAAAGGAATAAACGATACACAGAACCACTTGAATGAATTTATGAACACCGCCAGAACGACGCTTTCAACGGTTACCGCCTATAATCCTGCGGAGCTTGTGATAGAGCTAAGGAAAACGCAGGACAAAACGGAGGTGATAGCGGGAGAGGTTGAAAAGATAATCGACACCAATTCCGGTCTTTCCAAATCGCTTACGGAGCTGTCAAACAGGGTTAATTCACTTTCGGTCGTAAAGAACGCCTCCAAGCTGTTTGAAAACGTGGAAAACGTGTACAAAAACATAGAGGACAGCGAGAACAAGATAAATTCACAGGCCTCAAAGATAGAGGTCATGTTCAACCAGGTAAACTCCAACATGAACAAGTTTATAGACCTGAGCGGCAAGATAAACGAGCTTAATAAGAGGATAAACGAGATGGAAGGAACAATAAACAGGGTAAATAACGGCCTTTCGCTGTTCGCGACAAAAGACGATATAATGGGGCTGCAGAACAAATTATATTCACAGGAAGAGAAAAAAGAAAAATGATCCATGGAGAATAAAGAAAATAAAAAAATACGCGAGAGGCTGTATAAAGACCGGCCTTTAAGCGGCATAGCCCTGAACGAATTCGAAAGACCAACGAACGATTACAGCACAAACATAAGAAGACTTTGCATATCCCTGGGGCTGATAAGTCCGGGAGAAAGCAGGATAGCGATAGTATACATCCTTGATATATTGTTAAAAGCGAGGAGGAAGAGGCCGGATGGGCTGGACAGTTACGAGATAATAAAGGAACTATACAAAAAGAAGATAAGGATAGTATACGCGAATATACTCAGAGATCTAAGAAAGCTGATATCCATAGGGATCGTGGAAAAAAGGAACAACTCCTACAGGATAAAGGAAAACATGCGCCTCAACGAGATAATTTCGGGCTTTATAAAACCGTACATAATAGACAGAACTCTAAGCAAGATAGAGGAGTATGCAAAAGCCGTGGAGAAGGAAAATTAACTATTTTATCTCGGACAGGAGCTTGAATATTTTCTTGCCCTTCTGGGTCAGATTTATTATCTTCTTGTGATTACTGCCCTCAAAGTAAGTGATCCCTATCTTGTTCATGACTTTTATCAGCCTTACTATGTAGGCGTAACTGCAGTCTATTTTCTTGGATATCATCGCGGCATAAACGGGTGATTTGCTGTCGTTTATGACCTTCAGAAGAAGGAACGGTTTGTCATGAAGAAACAATTTAGCTATGCTGTTTTTCGAATCGTCTAAAGCCATAAGTATCAGATATGCGGCAAGTATTTATATTTTTTAACCATCGACAAGATAAACTCCCCTAGCAAAAGAGACGGAATCCTCCAGGTCCGATACAAAATCGGTGCTGTCCGCTATCTCCAAAAGTCTGTTCAAAAGGCCGTCGATTCTCTCCTTATGCGCATCTTTTTTGATTTTTTTACTATCATTGATTTTTATATCGAGCACACCGCTGTCATCGGCTATGCCGTAAGTTTCCCTGATATCTTCAACCACCGAGTATAACGCATCCGGAAGATATTCTTTAAGGTAAGGTTTTATATTGTATGGCCTAAAATCCCTATTTTCATTACCAGCAAAAGAAAGCCTGTCGCATTGTTTTATATAATCCTCCAGAGTGTATGCGATGCCGGAGAGAGAGTTTTCAAGGCTGTACTTTCTGCGGTCGACATCGATTTTTTCCAGGGTGTTAATATCAAAACCAGCGCCGTCAACTACGCAGTGCAGGTAGTATAACCCCGCTCTTCTGCTATGAAGTACACAAGCTAAAAGATCCGATGCTTCTCTCCTGACTTCTACTTTTTCGTTTATTTCCATCGAATATTTAGAAGTTATGTCATATAAAAACTTAGGGCCCACTGGGATTTGAACCCAGGTCGGATGGTTACTTCCATCCTCGGCATTCGAAGCCATCAGTCCTGTCCAGGCTAGACTATGGGCCCCTCACAGAGTATTTTACACGGATAGTATTTTAATCTTGCATGCATTCTGCGGTTTAAATGAAATACTGGGTGGATGCTAAAAAAGACTTTTAAATCTCGATTATTTTTCCCTTCGGCCCAGCGTTTATTATCTTTGTCCCACCGAGTTCGTCCTCCAGGTTAAAGGTCTCATGAACGTGGCCGCATATGCAGGTATCCGGTTTTGTCTTTTCTATCATTTCCCTTACGGCCGTACTGCCTATCTTCATGGTTCTCCCCAAAGTATCCAGCTTAGTGTCATACGGTGGAACGTGCACCACCATGACTTTTTTCTTTGATCCTTTTATATAATTATAGGAGGACTGTATCCTCTGCTTTATTTCCGCCTCGGAAAGCTCATTCGGACCGATATTGGCGAGACCGCAGCCGAAGAAGCCCACATCTCCGATCCTAAACGAGTAATTATGAAGGTCGTATATCGTATCCGGATAGCGTTTTTTAAGCATGAATATATCGGCTTCGCTGTCGTGGTTTCCGGGGATTAAAGCCACCTTTTTATCCGCATCTTTAAACGGCTTTAGAAGACCTTCCAGCCCGTTTCCGAATATGGATAAATCGCCGGCAAGTATTATCAGGTCTGCTTTCTCTTTCTTTGCCTTCTTTGCAAGAAGTTCTGCGGCTTGCAAATCGCCGTGTATGTCCGAAGCTGCAAGTATTTTCATATTCTCTTTATGAACGGCCTTGAACAAATACCTTTCTATTTCGGCAAGACATTTTATTAAGAATTTTAGACTTCATCCTTATAATAGAATCTTACAGTCCAGAATGGTACATCAAAATACAGATTATATATATCTAGCTTACGCGGACGATTTTTACGTACGGTTAATAGTGCCGATTTAATGCTTTTAGTAGGAGGATAAAAAGTGAAATATTCACTAGCTGGATTAACTCCTCTTTTATCTACGTATTTTACCAATCTTGTCGTCATAATGGCTCTCGGGTCAATATTCTCGATGTAATCATCGCCTTTGCCATAGTACAGCTTCTCCAAATAGATTTTGTAGTCATAGTTTATTGGTATGTTTTCAAATAATTCAATCATTTCAAGTCCATTTTTATTGAACCTAACACGTGTAGTAGGGTCGACATCAAACTCTCCCTCTATCTCACCCACAAATATCTCTTCAGCAAGCAAATTATCGAGAACTTCTCTTGCCCGTGTAATCCCCTTCTTAAGCGCTTCTTGTGATTTAACGGATGTTACCATACTTAATAATAATACTGAAATCTCCTGATATATATGTTTTGTCTAAAGGAGAAGCTACTGCAACAGACTCTATCCCTGCAGGGTATTCTCGTTTTTATGCAGATAGGCATACACTTTCTGTGCTGTCCCCCTGCCCAGCAGCGCAGCTAATCTTTCAATTCCCTGTTCCTTCAATGCTTTCAAGGATGTTATACCCGCCGTATACAGCTTCCTGGCCCTTACCCTTCCTATTTCGGGCACGGATACCAGCGGAATCAGCTCCTGTTTTATGCCGTTTCTGAGCCTTATCTCCATCTCGGTTATGTCCCTTCTCCTTAAGCCCAGGACCCTGCTTATTTCCTTTAATGAATAAATGAGCCATTTTGTATTCTCGAGTATATTGTAAAATTCCCCGGGCAAAAGAGAGTATTCCTCCTCCATGTACTTTTCGCCCTTCTCGGAAATCCAGTCCTGCATCACGTGGGCCAGTTTTATCGCCGATATAAACCTGTCGTAATCGACTATGTTTTCATCGGCTGAAAGATCCAGTTCATAACTTTCCTCCTCATATTTCTGGAATTCCTTCTGGTTTGTCCGTATGTTGCGGAATTCTTCGCTGCAGAATAGCACGTGCAGTATATCCAGCTCGTCCGTATTCCCTTTTTTCTTTATCTTTTCGATGAACTTTATGAAAAGAGAACCTGTCAGCGGATCAATATACAGGGAATTTACAAGCTTGCCCATCCTGCTCACGGAAATCCTGCCGGCCTCCTCTGTTAAAAAGTTATTTTCCTTAAGAAATGAAACCGCATCGTCTATTTTGTCGTAGACATCTATGCCGCTGAACTTCATGAACGTTTCATCGAAGAAATCGGATATCCTGTCTTCATTATTGTATATTCCGAGGCAGAACAGATTAAGGGTGTACTTCCTTATTGCTATTTCGCTGTTGAACTTTGAAGTCACTGGTTCTATCTGTCCGCTGAAATACTTCTCGTCTATTATTTCAAGTTCGCCCTCATTCCTTGCGACTATTATCGCTGTTCCTTCCCTATCGTATTTTGGCCTGCCCGCCCTGCCCATCATCTGTTCTATCTCTATGGCCGGCAGCAGTTCCATGCCGTAATCGCCGTATCTTCTGATGGAATTTATTATGACCGTGTTGGCGGGCAAATTTACGCCCATACTGAGAGTAGGGGTTGCGACTATAAACTTAATCAGTCCCTTCTTGAAATTTTCCTCTACCATCTTTCTCTGCCTGTTCACCAGCCCGGCGTGATGGAACGCTACACCGTTTTTAACCAATTCACTAAGGATCTCGCACTGTGAAGTTGGCCTGTCCAAAACATGAAGTATCTCCTTTGAAACCGGGAGAAGCTTTCCCCTGTCTTCCGCGGAAAGCCTGCCGCCTATCAATGCCGATATAGTCTTTGCATTCGCTACAACCGACCGTTTGTTCTGCGAAAAGACCAGAGCCTGTTTGCCGTTCTTAAAAAGCCACGCCGCAATATTTGAAAGCGGGTCATCGTATCCGCTGTTTATTTTTTCTTCTTTTCCGTTTATGAGCTTTCCTTCAAGATATTTTTTCCTTGAAAGCTTAACAGGCCGGAAATCGCTTTTTACAAGCTCTGCGGAGAGCCACTCCGCCAGTTCATCCGCATTTCCTATCGTTGCGCTCAATCCTATCGTCTGCGCATCCGGGAAAAGAAGCCTGTTCAGTGTTATTAAAAATTCAAGCGTAGGTCCTCTTCCTATATCTGAAAGCATGTGTACTTCATCGTACACTATACAGCCGACATTTCCTATCCTGTGCAGCGAGTTCCTTATGATGCTGTCAAATTTTTCTGTCGATGCAAATATGACATCATACCTGTCTATGTTGTAGTCTTTTTCATTGAAATCACCTATGGAAAGCAGGGATTTTATGTTGCCGTGCTCCTTTGAGAATTCCTCATATTTTTCGGATATCAAAGCCCTCAAAGGCGCGAGATAAATCGATTTTTTTCCCGATGAAAAGGCATTCAGTATTGCCATCTCCGCTATCAGGGTTTTACCAGAAGCCGTAGGTGCGGAGATTACAAGATTTTTATTGCTGAACAGGCCTTTTCTGACTGCTTCGGCCTGCGGCGGCATCAAAAACTCTATTCTACCGGATAAATTTCTGTATATCTCCTCCGGTATCTGTTCCTTAAAATCACTCAAATTTTCCATTCAATAGATAGTATTTAAGGAGTAAAAAACATATCATCTTTAGGATAGAATACAAAGTAGGATATAAAGTATGAGAATTCTTTTCTTGGGCTGGGAATTTCCGCCTCATTCAGTTGGAGGTTTGGGAACCCATTCCTACAATTTAATCAGGGCACTGTCCGCAAAGGGGATAAAGATAGATCTGGTGCTGCCGTTTAAAGACCACCTGGATATTCCGGGTGTAAATTTCCTCACGTTTGAAGGAACGAGTTTTAAGAGCATATATTCCTTAAGCGGTGAAAAGAATGACAGCAGCAGTGAAAAAACACTTTATAATAACATATTCAACGAAGTCGAGGAATACAAGAATAAAGCCCTGAAGTTACAGTCAAAAACCGCGTTTGATGTCATACACGCAAACGACTGGGTAACCGGAAGAGCGGCGATCGAAATAAAGAAAAAAACGGGTAAGAAGCTCATCGCAACCATACACAGTACAGAGTACGATAGAACGGCCGGCAATCCCTGGAAAGAGATAGAGAGGGAAGAAAAGGATCTTATGGACAACGCAGACGTGATAGTAACGGTAAGTGCGAGGCTGAAAGATGAACTGGTAAAAGTCTATAACATGGACGAAAGGAAAATAAAGGTGGTATACAATGCGATAAACAAGGATAGATTCGGCATAGTGAGAAAAAAAGATGCAAATAAAAAAGTAATTTTATATGTGGGCAGGTTGTCCGTACAGAAAGGAGTAGAAAATCTCATAAGGGCATTTAAAATAGTCTCCGAAAAAGACAAAGATGCTGTGTTATACATTGTAGGAGAAGGATCCGAGATGGCGAACCTGATAAACCTCTCCATAAACTTGGAGCTTGCCGACCGCATCATATTTCTCGGGAGAGCGCCCGATGAAGAGGTGGAGCTTCTTTATTCGATTGCAAAAGTATTCGTGATGCCTTCCATTTCGGAGCCGTTCGGAATCGTAGCCCTTGAAGCCATCGCCTCCAGGGTTCCTACAATAATGTCCTCTCAATCAGGAGTTTCCGAAGTCATAAGAAATGCCCTTAAGGTGGATTTTTGGGATGTGCAGCAGATGGCCGATCTTATAGCGGGATTGCTGAGTTACAGCGAAATGAACAGCGAAATATCAAAAGAGGCCTACAAGGAGCTTAATAACATAACCTGGGAAAAGGCAGCCGATGAATTTATACAGTTATACAGTGGATAACGCCAAACAAACTATATTAATTCGTATTTATTAGAATAGTAATGAATGTTGACCTGACTTTTGAGTATATAATACTTGCCATAGCGCTCGGCGCGGTATTCGGGCTTGAAAACGAATACAGGATGCAGAGAGGGGTAAAGATATTCATGGGTTTCAGGACTTCGATATTTATAGCCCTATTGGGCGATATTTTCTCACTGTTCTATGAAGCGTTCAATTATCTGCCCATACTGCTGATGGGATTCATTGCAATGCTAATATTTTCAACGTCCATATATATGGAAAAGAACGCAAAAACCAGAAACCCCGGAGCAACGACATACATAAGTTCTATGATCCTTTTCATGTCCGGGATGCTTGTCGGACTTGGTTATTATGAATACGCCATAATTACGGTTATCCTGATAACCGCAATAAGCTTCTATAAACGGGAATTTCTTTACTTTATAACGTCCATTAAAAAAAGCGAGATCATCGCCGCCATAAACCTTCTGATAATATCACTGGTTATACTTCCGCTTCTTCCGAATTCGTACATGGGCCCGTACAATTTTTTTAATCCGTTCCAGTTCTGGCTTCTCGTCGTATTGGTCGGAGCCGTATTCTTCATCCAGTATGCAGTACTGCGTGTATCCCGCTCCGGACTTCTCGCCTCTACGGTGATAGGCAGCCTTATAACAGGAACAACAATAACGTTTGCGCTGATAAGCCTGGGAAATAGATTCAAGAAACTCGGAAAGGCGGTTGTCTACAATACCGTAGTCGTAGCGAACATACCCATGGTATTGATTCAGGCCCTTCTTATTATATATATAGTAACTCTTTCGTCAAAAGTGGTCTATTACATGATACCGGTAACCGCGGTATCGATGATCAGCCTGCTGATAATCTATCTTATCGGCAGAAAAAGCATAAATATGGCGGCGGAGAAGCCCAGTAACCCTTTTCCGCTGGTAAAAACATTCGAGTTTGCGGCGGTATTCTTTGTAGTCCTTTCTGTCTCAAGGATAGTCGCAGTGATCGCTCCTAATCTTCTTATAGTGGATATGTTTCTTTCCGCGCTGGCCAACATAGTTGGAGCGGCATTCGCTCTCGGAACGCTGTTTTTGGATCACCAGATAAGCGCTAGCTATACGGCTCTGCTTTTGGGAATATCGATATTTGCCGCGATAATAGAGAAAGGATTTATAGGATTAATCTCAAGGAATAAAGATACCAGGAAGGGGATTTTCGGCTATTCGATGGCGGTGGGCCTCGCGCTCCTGGTAACGCTGTTTATACAATACCATGGAATTTGAATTCGACAAGGAAAGACTTGAAAAACTTAAAAAACTTCTTAACAAGGGAATAACTCCTTATGGAGGAAGGTTCGATGTAGACTTGCATTCAATAGACATAAAACAGGAATTTGACAGGCTTGAAGGAAAGGAAACAAACATCGCCGGGAGAATAATGGCGAAAAGGGACCACGGGCAGATAAAATTCATAGATATACAGGATGAGAAGGGAAGCATACAGATTTACTTTTCGGAGAAACATGTCGACGGCGATTCCGTAAAGACAGCGGAGGAACTCGATGTCGGCGATATCATAGGAATAAACGGAACCATAATTAAGACGAAAACAAATGAGATCTCTGTGGATGCCAAGAGCATCATACTGCTAAGCAAATCGCTTCTGCCCCTGCCTTCTAGATGGTACGGCCTGGAAGACACGGAAAAAAGATACAGAAAAAGATATCTTGATTTCATAATAAACAGAAGCTCGCTTGAAAAGATAAAAAAAGGAAGCGTAATGCTTTCAAAGATAAGGAATATACTCGATAAAAGGGGATACACCGAGGTGGTGGTACCGATACTGCAGCCGATACCAGGCGGTGCTAATGCAAAGCCCTTCGTTACACACTATAATTCCCTTGACAGGGATTTTTACCTGAAGATAGCATCGGAATTGTACCTCAAAAGACTGCTTGTCGGCGGATTTGAGAGGGTATTTGACATAAGCAAAAACTTCAGAAACGAAGGGATTGACGTAAGGCATAATCCGGAGTTCATAATGCTTGAGGCGTATCAGGCCTACGGCGATTTAAGCACGATGCTGCAGCTTACAGAAGAGATAGTCAAGGAATCCATATACGCGGCAAACGGCACCTACAAGGTGAAATTCGGGGAAAAAATGATTGACCTGTCGAAATTCCAGATAAAAACAATGGAAGAACTTGTAAAGGAAAGGACAAAAACTGAAAATGAGGAAGAAATAATAAAAAGAGGAAAACAGCTCGATGACAAGGTTAATTCGTACGGAGACGCGGTAAACGCCATATTCGAGGCGGAGATTTCCGACAATATCTCCGATCCAGTATTTGTAACGAGATTTCCGATAGAGGTATCTCCTCTCGCAAAAAAGACGGAGGACGACCCGAGATTTGTGTACAGATTTGAGCTCTACATAGCGGGCATGGAAGTCGCCAATGCCTTTTCGGAACTTAACGATCCGATCGACCAGATAGCCAGATTTGAAGAGGAAGCGAGGCGTAAAAACAGGGGGATAGACGAGACGCAGGAATTTGACAGGGATTTTATAGAAGCGATGGGATACGGTATGCCTCCCGCCGGCGGGGTCGGCATAGGCATAGACAGGCTGCAGATGATAGGTACTGATTCAAGAAATATAAAGGAGATAATACCGTTCCCGCAGCTGAGAACCTTGGAAGATTAATTTAAAAAAAATAAAATAAACTTTAATGTTTTAGACTATTTAGCTAAAAATAGGAATTTACTGAGTTCCTTTTCTCTTGCTATAGCAGTCTCTGCAATAAACTGGTCTGCCTTCCTGTGGCTGGAACGGAACTTCCGTTTCCTTCCCGCAATCAGAGCATACAGCTTTATACATTCGTCTTTCGAATTTTGCCATGTCCCTCCTTAAGAATGAAGTTTAGAGTTTCCACAAGAGAATATTTGAATCAAAAACAAACTCCTAATAGAACCCCCTAACATCATTCCTCTACTCCATTATAAGAAAGGATCTATTTATAAAGCTATCTTTCTGACAATTTTAGATTAATCGGCGCGTTATGCCGTTTTCCCTGCTTTCATAAAATGATCTTTTTTCTTTTATCTCGTTATACAACTCCAGGTAAGTAAGCACCTTTGCGGTGTCGTTCACGGTTTTTAAGTTATACCTTGTAAGGATATTATCCGCGCGTTCTTCCAGCATTTTGTTTGCCAGGTCCAGAACCGCCCCCGTTCCGTACTTAGAGTACATAACATTCAGTTTTTTGGCGGTTTCCTCCGAATAACCAGCACCGTCAACAAGCTTTATCGTTTTTACTATTCTTTCCAAAAAGTTTCTTTCCATTTTACCTCCATGAAACAGAGTATCTATGAGCAGGAAAAGTATTTAATCTTTGTGCTTAAGACCGTAATTTCCAACACTACCAAAACCACTGAAAATTATGGCCTGGCCGAGATTTGGACTCGGGACCCCTGCTTTACCTAAAATGTTGGAGCATACCCATATAAGAGCAGTGCTCTGCCGGGCTAAGCTACCAGGCCGTCGTAAATTACTTTAATAATTCTTTTTAATATTTATAACTACCTATGCATATTTATACGGTTTTAGAGGTTAGCTGGCCATATCCGCAATGATCTTTATGAACTCCGAGGGATCTACGACTTTAATGGAAACGTTGCTGACGGAAAAATCCAACGCGCTCCCCAGAATGGGCACCTCATAAAAGCCAGCATCCGTGCCTCTAAAAGCATAGCTTTCCTCGAGTTCTTTTTTCGCTTTTTCAAGCCTTTCGGCTTCCCGGCAGCTGTCAGCCAATATTTCAATGTTTTTAGCCCTGTCGTTTTTGTAGCATCCAAAGGCGCTGCGTATAATGGAATAAACCGCCTTCTTCGCGGATTTATAATCATCAAGGTACTTTTGATTTATGATGTATCCTGCCTTATTTTCCGTATAAAAAACGGCGTATCTGCGTTTATTTCTGACATTTAGCGCATTTTTGCCGTCTTTGCTTTTCTCCAGCAATAAATCGTACAGTGAATTTTGTCCCATTTTACATGTAGCCGAAAAGCCTTAGCTTTTCCATCACTCCCTCCTTATCCTGCGATCTCCCCGCCCTTTCTTTGGTGTGCTCAAGATCCTGCTCCCATGCCGGCAGATCGCTGGTTTTCTTTGAATCCAGTTTCCCATCTATCGACCTGTATCCCAATTTATACAAGGGGTGCATCGGCAGATTGTACTTAAATGTGTATTCCCACACATTCCTCTCTGCAAACGGCAGGATCGGCTGTACTCTTACGTGCTGGGGATTGGACCTCGGACTTATGAAGACCTCCATGGACCTCGCATCGTTTTCATCCCACCTAACGCCGGTGAACAGGGCGTCAAACCTGTACTTTTCTATCGCAAGATTCATTGCAACGGTTTTTAGCAGATGGTTTCCAACTTCCGTTTCCAGGCTGTATTCGAATTCCTCTCCGGTAAAACCTATCCTTTTCGCCTCATCCTGATTAAGCTTGTTCAGGCTGGCGAGTTTTATCATGTTGTCTTTTCCCACGTTATTTAATATGTCGTCGTTCCTGGCGTAAACCATCTTGAAATTCCATTCTTTGCTGATATCCTCGAGCATTTTCATGGTTTCGTCGTAATGCTGACCGTGGTCTATGAACAGCGCTGGAGGCAGCTGCATGTTTAATTCCTTGCACGCCCTCCTTACTAGATCCAAAACCACTGTGCTGTCCTTTCCTGCGCTCCAGACAACTGTCGGCCTGGTATACCTTTTCAGCGCATCTTTTATCACTACCAGAGCTATCTCTTCTTTTGCATCCAGGCTTAATCCTCCCTCTACTCTCTGTTTTTTAGCTACATTCTGTTCATTTTCCATGTTACCTCCTACATATAGCCCAGTCTTCTGAGCTTGTCCTCAAGATCAAGGACTTTTTCATCCTTTCCTTTCTTCCCCTTGTTTTCTTCACTGCTTTCGGAAACTATTTCCCTTAAAAGATATTCAACAAAACTTGAAAGAGAAGTAAACCCTGTTTCCCCTATAAATTTTTTTGCCTTATCCGCCAAAGGCTTGGGAATGGATACCGTTGTAAATTTTTGTTCTTCCATAATTACTAATAATTATATATAATTATTAATATAAATACTTTTTGTTAATAGAAACAATGCCTATAGATTGCGGGCTGTGGAACCGGCCGATGTTGTTGCATTGCTAAAAAGTAAAAGCCGTACAGCTAAAAATTAAGTTTTCTCTCATCGAACATGTAATCGTTTAAATTTTCTTTTATCCTTTCCCTTCTTTCCCGTATACCTTCAAGAAAATCTGAAATTTTATCCGCCGCAATTGCCTTCATTTCCCCGCTCAGTATATCTCCGGATTTATATTTCCTGTAAATCTCATCCACCTTTTTCTGATCCTCCTCTAAAAAGCTGTATTCCAGGAAAGAAAAGTCTATATCAGGATTGGCGCCGTGTTTTCGCTGTTCTTCTGCGGTGTCCCTGCCCCCGGAATAGGCATATTTCATGAGTTTTTTCCTGACAGTTTCCCTGCTGTCATCCAAAAATATGGCACTCTCGGCCTTTGAAGAGGACATCTTTGCGGAATTGCCCTGCAAGGCGGGGAGAAACTTGGAGATTATCGAAGAAGGCTTGTAATACCCTAACTTTGGAAGAACGTCTCTTGCGACTCTAAAGTAGGGATCCTGGTCTATTGCATACGGTATAAGACACCGCATCTTTTTTCCGGTTATCGCCGGCAGAAGGAACGCAGGGACTATCTGCATCGCCGGGAAGAACAGCTTGCCGATGTTATCGCTGTCCGTCATCCCAAATACCGCCTTTATGGTTGAAACTGTCACATGTTTTGCCACGTCTGTAGCATAATAATAAAGCGTCTTGGCCTGCTGATAATCCGATATAACGTGTGTTTTCTTTGGATCGAAGCCCAAACTGAGTATATCAATCACATTCTCATTGGTAAAACCTGCTATCTCTTTCTTGCTTGTATCTTTCACAAGAAACTTTTCATCGTCTGTCAACTGTATCAGCAGATGAGCATTAAAAGTCCTCTGCAGCCACAGTGTAAACGTAAAAGGTAAAAGATGGCCGATGTGCATCTTTCCGGACGGGCCCCTTCCTGTGTACAGATAGAATGGATTGCCTTTTTCATAATCATCCAGTATAAGGTTAAGTTCCCTGTGTGCAAAGAATATCTTTTTTTTCAGAAATGGATGTAATTTCCCCTTTGCTATCATATTTATTCTTTCAAGAAGAGCATCACTTATGAGGTCTACGCCGAACTTTTTCACCAAGCGGTTATATGACTCATCATTAAGCTCTCCCGAAACTTCCCAGGGGGTAACATTCAATTCTGCCATTATATCAGCAGGAATTTGTTATTTATCTATATTTTGGTCACTTACTTTAACAAGTTCGCTGGAAACCCTCTCATATAAAAGTACACCTAAATTGAACAAAGATTGAAATTTATTTTATGGTCTTCAATATCGCTAAAGGTACAACCCCACTAATATCTGCAGCAAACTATAGAAATTCCTTCAAGTTATTGGTTGAAGCGGATCAGTCTATGATATAAAGAAGTTCTTTGATATCGTGTATGGTATAATCCGGTTCGTATCTGCCCTGATTTGGCGCTAAATACTTATTTATAAGAATGGCTTTCATGCCTGCCTCTTTTGCATTGTCTATATCTGAATCCGCCCTGTCACCTATTACAACGGTCTCTGCCGGTTTTACCCCCAGAAGACGGGAAAGCTCTATAAACGGTATCGGGCTGTTCTTTCTCTGCGGTATTGTTTCCCCGGCGATTATAACCGCATCAAAAAGCCTTGTAAAACCAAGCCTGTTAAGCCGCTCTTTTTTCAACCCCGGTCTTACATCCGAACTCGTCAGAAGCCCCAGTTTCTTGCCTTTTTTCTTCAATGTCTCAAGTATTTCTTCCGTGTACTCCGGATAGGTTATCTTTTCAAGAATAAACTCATAGAACAGTTCCGCCAGTTCATTTACTTCCTTCTCATCCAGCCCGAAAGCGAGATTTTCATTAAGTTTTTTTATGACTTTTTTCCTGTCGTATTCTCTTTTTTCCAGAGGAACGTCGTCTATAACTTCCCTCTGCGCCTTGAATATCTCCTCTTTAAGTCTTTCATCTTCTAAATCGAACCGCTCTGATAACCTTTTTATTATTTCGGAATATGCACCGCTTATAGCGGTATGGGTATCAACCAGGGTATTATCAAAATCAAATATCAAAGCCTTTGCTTTTATCTTTTCTGACATTTTATTAATCTTTTCTTTTTCCGTTCGCTGTCTTGTTGTTCCAGGAATATGCCTTTATCTTTGCTGTCTTCCCATAACCGCAGTGCGAACAGTAATGCTTTCTTTTCAGATAAGACTCCTTACCGCACCTCCTGCATCTGACATGCGGCTGCTTTCTGTTGTGCAGACCCATTGAAGCCGTGCTCATATAGTCGGCGAGATAAGGATTATCGTGTCACCCCTTATGAAGACATTTCCCAATTTTCTCAAGGTATCCGCATCCTTTTTTTCTTCCGCGTTTTCCAGAGTCACATTTATATGGACATCAAACGCGATTAACTTACCGGTTATTGCGTGGCCGTTTTTTAATTCCACTAAAACCATCTTTCCCCTGGCAGAATTCAACAAATCCAAAGGCCTACTCAAAACATTTTCTGACATTTTAATCACCGTATCCTCCCATTCCGCCCGGCGGCATCTGCGGCTGCTGATTGGCAGACTTGCCGGCTGCGATTATGTCATCGATCCTTAGAATCATGACAGCGACTTCGCTTGCACTTTTTATCGCCTGTTTCTTGGTTCTTAAAGGCTCGATGACGCCTTCTTTATACATATCAGATACCTGCGGCTTATATACATCAAGTAAATTTACACCGGCCCACGTCTTGCCTTTCTGGTGCTCGGCTCTCAGCTCCACGAGTATATCTATTGGATCCAGACCAGCATTCTCCGACAAGGTTTTTGGAACCACCTCTAGAGCATCTGCAAATGCATTAACGGCAAGCTGCTCTCTGCCCTCTAATCCCTTTGCAAAATCCCTTAGATTCTTCGAAACTTCCAATTCGGCTGATCCGCCTCCTGCAACTATCGAACCGGCATCCTCTATCACAGATTTAAGATCGCCGAGACTGTCCTCAATGGCCCTCTGTATCTCATCCACGACGTGCTCAGTCCCGCCTCTTATAAGAATTGTAACCGCTTTCGGATTTTTGCACTCTTCTATCAATGCAAGAGTCTCACCCGCGAGTTTTTCGACGTGCACTAAACCGGCCTCTCCCAGACTGTCCGCTCCAAGTTCATCCAGAGTCGCAACGACTTTTGCACCTGTGGCTTTTCCTATCTTTTTCATATCGCTTTCGGATACCCGTCTGAACGCAAGGATGCCAGCTTTTGAAAGGAAGTGCTGCGCGGCATCGTCTATGCCTTTCTGCACTACCACTACATTTGCGCCCGAAGCCTTTATCTTCTCAACCATCTCTTTCAGCATGTTCTCTTCCTCGTCCAGGAAGGCCTGCAGCTGCTCCGGCTTTTCTATCCTTATCTGCGCATCGATATTCGTTTTCTCTATCTCCAACGCAAGATTCAACAGTGCAACCTTTGCATTCCTGATCTCATCTGGCATATCCGGATGCACTTTTTCCTTGTCTATTAAAACTCCACTAATCATCCTTGAATCAAGCAATCCGCCGCCGACCTTCTTTTCGACCTTTATATCATCCAAATCAAGAGTATCGTTATCTTTGGACATTGATTTCACATGCTGGACGGCTTCTACTATTAATGACACTATGTGAGAATCGGCACCGGTGCTTTTTCCTATTATAGCAGTCTTTACTATTCGTCCTAGATCATCTTTATTTGAAAGATCAAGCTTCAGTTTTATCTTATCTAAAATCTCCTGCGCCTTATTTCCCGCCAGTCTGTAACCTCTTGCTATCAAAGTCGGATGTATACTCTGGTCCAGCAGTGTTTCCGCGTTCTTCAAGAGCTCTCCCGCTATGATTACCGCTGTAGTCGTACCGTCTCCCACTTCTTCTTCCTGGGTTTTTGCGACCTCTACTATCATCTTTGCCGCTGGGTTCTCTATCTCCATGTTCTTTAAAACGGTGACGCCGTCATTTGTTATAGTTATGTCTCCTATGTTGTCTACGAGCATCTTGTCCATTCCTCTAGGACCCAGTGTCGATTTGACCGCGTTAGCAACGGCCTTTGCAGCCGCTATATTGTTCCTCTGCGCATCTTTTCCGCTCGTTCTGTTGTATCCTTCGGGTAAGATGAAAATCGGTTGAATTCCTTCTGCCATATTTGTACCTCCTTATAATAATTTTACAATATATCCGATGCAATACAGCACGGATATGTGTAATAGAGATTAATGTTATATTTAAAGTTTTCTCCCCTTGATTTGAATAAAATAAATGCAGACAACGAAAAAGCCCCCCTTAAAACTTTAAATCTAAAAACTTGTTCACAGTAAAATGGACGAACTGGAAAGCGAGATAAGAACCGATTACAGAACGGGATATTACTCCGTAATCGTCCCCGGAAGGGAGCACCGACCGGTGGAACTCGAAATGGAGGACGAGGGCGCAAAGAACCTCAAAGACTGCCCGTTCGAGAGAGACACGGTCGACAGGAAGAATCTGGAGATAATGCATGTAAACGAACCGTGGACGTCAATGGTCATAAGAAACAAGTTTCCCGAACTGAACGGCTCTACTCCCCTTGAATACGGAAAAGGATTCTTTAGTTATATTTCGGGGTATGGTTACAACGAAGTTCTGATAGAAACGCCGGATCACTTTGAAAAATTCGAGGACATGGATATAAAAAAATCGCTGGAATGGATCAATACGCTGATAGAAAGAGAAGAGGATCTTTACTCGCGAAATTACATAAAACATGTCATGGTATTCAAAAACTACGGTGCCAGCGGCGGCGCAAGCATCGGACACTCACACACGCAGATAATCGCCTGGCCGGAAACGCTTGGGATACAAGAGCTCGAACTGCAGAAAATGAGAGATTACAGGAAGGAAAACAATACATGCCTCTATGAAGACGCGGTAAAAAAGGAGAGCGAAAGGATTCTTTTCGAAACGGACAGTGTAGCCGCGATAGCCCCCTACGGCTCGAGATTTGCCGGCGAATCGATGATACTGCCGAAAAGACACGTAAACTACTTAATGGAGTTAAACGAACAGGAAAAAGAGGACCTTGTCGAAGGCCTTAAAACCATAATAAGAACGAATGTAAAAATGTTCGGCCGCCAGTCTTATAATTTTGTCATACACGAAAGCAAAACAGAGGAGGAGTATCACATGCACATAGAGATATACCCGCGGCTTTCCAATCTTGCGGGAATAGAGCTGGGGCAGAGTGTATTTGTAAACACGACTGTTCCCGAGGAATACGCAAAAAAATTCAGAGAGACTAAACTCTCAGTTTAATTTCTTTTCTTCCAGAAATTTCCTCGCGTCTATCGCACACATGCTTCCCCATCCGGCTGCGATCACCGCCTGCTTGTAGCGTTTATCCTGCACGTCCCCGGCGGCGAATACCCCTTCCTTACTGGTCTTTGTAAATTCGCTGGTCTGTATATAACCGTTTTCATCCATCGCTATCTGTCCTTTGAATATCTCAGTATTAGGATTGTGGCCTATCGCAAGGAAGAATCCGTCCGTTTTTATCTCTTTTTCCTCTCCAGTCTTTACGTTCTTTATCTTCACGCCCTCGACATGCTCCTTTCCAAGCACGTCAATGACCTCGCTGTCCCAGATTATATTTATTTTCTTGTTTGAAAGCACCCTGTCCTGCATTATCTTACTCGCCCTGAACTCGTGCTTCCTGTGGATTAAGGTAACGGAATCGGTAAGGGTGGCGAGATAGCTCGCATCTTCCATCGCACTGTCTCCGCCTCCGACGACTACGACACTTTTATTTTTAAAGAAAGCCCCGTCGCAAATAGCGCAGCCGGAAACGCCTTTTCCTACGAGTCTTTTTTCGTTTTCTAAGCCTAACCATCTCGCGGAAGCACCGGTCGCTATGATTATTGAATAAGCTTCATACTCCTTGTCGTTAACGTAAACCCTGTAAGGATATGAACCCAAATCTACTTTTGAGACATTATCGTCTATTACCCTGCATTTAAGGGAAGAGACCTGTTCCGCCAGCTTATCCATTAAATCCGGACCGAGAATGGATTTAAACCCCGGAAAATTCTCGACCTGTGAGGTAAGCATCAGCTGCCCGCCGACCTCAAAACCCCTCATAAGCAGCGGATCAAGACCATCCCTTACCGCGTATATTGCGGCAGTATAACCCGCCGGGCCTGAGCCTATTATAATGACTTTTTCTACCATTTTTAGTATATTACATACGGTATAATTAAAGCTTTCTTATTTGATAGTTTTTTATTCGCATATGTAGTTATAAAACAATGGACAGATTTCTTATAGAGGTTTCGTTTGAAGCCGGCAACAAGGTCGGAGGCATATGGACGGTTCTGACATCCAAATCCTCGTACATGAAAAAACAGTTTGGTGATAATTACCTAGCGGTAGGGTTTTACAACCCGAATCAGGCGGCCGTTGAATTCCTGGAAAGCCCTCCACCGCAGTTCATAAAGGATGCAATGAGCGACATAAAACTGGATGGCATAAAGGTATACTTTGGAAAATGGTCGTCGGCAAACGACGTAAACATACTTTTGATAGACGCAAAGGAATTCGAAAATAAGCACGTGAACGAGGTAAAAAAGGATTTCTGGGACAATTTTAAGATAGATTCCCTTAATTCTCCCGACGATTACAATGAGCCGCTGGCATGGTCATACGCGGCGGGGGCAGTGATAGAAGCGCTCAGCAAGACCATAAAAAGCAGCATAGTTGTGCAGGCGCACGAATGGCTCTCCGCCGGCGCGGTGCTGTACCTTAAATACAAAAAAGTTAAAATACCCACGGTCTTCACCATACATGCAACTGTCTTAGGCAGAGCGATCTCATATTCCGGCGGCAACACAAACACCTATGTTATTTCAAACACTGGCATAACCACGGATATGCCGTATAAATACGGGATAGCGGCAAAACATTTTACGGAAAAAGCCGGGGCGTTTAATGCAACGATATTCACGGCAGTAAGCAGAGTAGTGGCAAAGGAAGCGGAAGTCATACTCGGGAAGAAAGTCGATTTTGTGACAATAAACGGGATAGACACGGATAATCTGCCGGCAACCGACGAATTAAGCGCTATGAGGGTAAACGCAAAGAAGAAACTCAATAATTTCCTGAACGCCTACTTCCTGCCATATTACGACCTTAACCCGAATAATCTGAGGGTTTTTGTAACGAGCGGACGGTATGAATTTTATGACAAGGGATACGATGTATTCATAGATGCTCTGGGAAAACTCGACAAGATGCTGGCGGATGACAATTACGTCATAGCACTGATAGCGGTTCCGTCAGGCACGGTGGGAGTAAGAAACGATGTAGTGGCAAACTATCTTACCTACATGAGCATAAAATCCGCTCTGGACGAGGACCTTAAAAATTTCGATTCGGTCGTTTCTTCTTCCGTAGAAATGGAAGAACAGAATACAGACAGGGCATACAGCAAAATGATAAATGACTCCAAGAGACTATTAAAGCAGCTAAGGAGACCAAAGCCCACGAACCCGCCGCTTACACCGTTTATGTTGTCTTATCCCGAATACAACGATGCAATATTAAACAAGCTGCATGAAAACGGCCTGGAGAACTCGGCCCAAAACCACGTAAAGGTCGTATTTTACCCGAAATACCTGGCTGTCGGAGACGAGCTTTTAAACCTGACTTATTACGAGATGCTGGCGCTTTCGACCGCGGGCTTTTTCCTGTCAAAATATGAGCCGTTCGGTTATACCCCGCTGGAAGCCGCCGCATACATGTCCATATCGTTCACGTCGGATTACAGCGGGTTCGGACAGTATCTGTTAAATGATTATAAGGACGGATACAAGGGTGTTTTTGTGGAGAGAATGCTCGGCAAAAAGAGAGATGACTGCACTGTGCAGATAGCAAAAGACATGATGAAGATAGCCCTGATGAATGAAGATGACCTGCTAAAACTGAAAATCTCCGCAAACGAACTCGCTAGTCAGTTTGGCTGGGAAAAGTTCCTTCCTGTTTATCTGCAGGCTTATGACGCAGCCTTAAGAAAGATTTAACCGTTGCATCCAGCTGCGATATTATGTTCATATAATTCAGATAAGCTATGTACGGAGAAGAGTAGGCATTGAAGTATTTATGGATGTCCCCGTCGGAAAACCATTTTGTGCACATATAATAGAAATTATCCGAAGTCTGGAGAACCCTCCACCTTTTTATAAGTTCGTCGTTTTCAGTCGACATCACTTCATTTTGCATGGATTTAAGTTTTTTAAATGCAGCGTCCTGCATCTGGTTGCCGAGCCATGCCGAAAGATCCCTGTCCATATCCGCCCATGAAAGATAATACGGGACGTCAACCATGCCGACTGCCTTTGGTTTTAATGCCTCGGAAACCTTGTTGAATCCTACCCCTTTGTGTATAAGCTTGCCCGGCAGATCCCTCACAAAGTCGAATATTCCCGTTTCCTTCCACTGGTGCTCACCAAACGTTTCATAGTCCATGAAAAGATTTACCGTTGTTCCTTCGTTGTTTGCTATCCAATTTGAATACTTGTCGGCGGTCAACGGAAACTCGTTCCATGTCGGAGTAGAAAAACGAAATGCAATATCATCGCTTAACTTGTAATTTCTCAAAAGGACCTTTATTTTATCCTCCGGATCTGTATAAACATAATTTGGCGAACGCCACCCCAAAACCCTGTCCCATCCCTCAGCTATTATACCGGTGTAACCCAACTTTGACACTGTATCCGCTATCTCATTTGAATAAAGTGCTTCGGTATTCCTGAAAACCTTCGGATGAAATTTGAAATAGTGATACATCAGGGATTTATGCTGCTTTACCTGGTCTATGAACTCCTTTTTGTCTATAAGATAAGACAGTGAGTGATAGTAGGTCTCATCGAGCAGTTCCATGTTTCCTGTATCAAATAATTCCTGGAATAACGGTATAACCTCCGGCCTGAACATCTCCGCCTGCTCTAGAAAAACCCCTGTCAGAGAAAAATTCACCTTAAATTCCGGATACTCCTTGACTAAATCAATCAAAAGCTTAGTCATGGGTATGTAGCATTTATCCGCCACCTTGTTGAATATTTCTCTGTTTTTATCGATGTCTATGAACTCTTTGCCCTCTATGAAAGAGTATACTCTTTTCAGCCTGTAAGGCTGGTGAACCTCGAAATAAAACGTTACGTTCGGCATATCTATTTAAACGCCTTAATGTTTAAATGTTTAAATGGTTTCTACATAAAGTATGCCCCGATAGTCTAGAGGCCAAGGACTCCGCCCTTTCGAGGCGGAAACCCGGGTTCAAATCCCGGTCGGGGCATATGAATTTAATTTCGATGCCCAGTTTGAGAATTATATTAAAAAAGTTTTTTCTGGCAAGAAGATAAAGTTTAATCAAGTTGAATCATTTACAGATAATGGTTTATTAGTAGTTGACTTCGTTGCGTGGTCCGTACACAGAAAATGGAATTTAAACGATGATTTCTATTTTAATATTATAAGAGATAAGATAGTCAATAAAGATAATATAGAGCTATGGAAAAACAAATCATGAATGGCCCCAAACCCTCAACTTGACAAGTCAGGTAAGGTACACCAGAAGGTATACATATTGGATCTGGACTTACCCATTCATATTCCAACTAAGAATGTATCTATATTTAAATGTTTTAAGAGCGTTTGTGCATGTGCACGAGTCCACCTGTACTTTTCATGCAAAACTGCCTGTTTTCATAATTTATGACATTTGTTGACATTTTTATGTGTTTAATTATTACGGCTCCGTAGAAACCCTCTAAATTAAGTATCATCCTCCTAATAGTATGACAAAATAACTTTTACAGCAACATGTGTTAAGATTAAACACTTAAATACATCCGAATCTTAAAGTAACCATTTTAATATAGCAGGAATGCCACAGCCCGTTCGGGGCATATAAATTTAATTTCGATGCCCGTCTTTTGTTTAATTTTATAAAAATGCAAGCTGGAAAATCACGAATTTAACCATATGATATGCAGTTGCAGGCAAGATAATTTAAATCTTCTACTGTGTAAGCCAAGTTTTTATGAGACTCTCTAACATGCTGGTGGCATGTTTTAATTTTGACACCTCGACGTACTCGTCGGCTGCGTGTGCCACCGTCGAATTCCCAGGACCAAATGCCACGAAGTCTATGCCGGCCCTCCTGCTGTAAAGTTCTGCCTCAGTGTAACCCGTATCCCCAACTACTTCTGTTTTTATGGCAGAGGATATCATGCTTATTATCTTAGAGTCTTTATTTAATTTAAATGGCCATATCGGCTCGCAGAGTTGCTCGATCTTAGCCCGGATCTTGAGATCCTTAAGAATTTTTTCATAATCTCTAAGTACAAGGCTAGGCGTTTCCCTATATACTATTCTTCTATCTATATCTACCTCACAGGAACCTGGGACCATGTTTACTTTTACGCCCCCGACTATTCTGCCGATATTAATCGTCCCGTTCCCAAGCATGTCGTCTTTGATCCCAAGAAGATGCTTCTTCCGTCTGTGAAGTTCGCTAATAAATCTTACAGCATCATCTACGGCATTCTTGCCCATCCACGGCTTAGAAGCATGGGCGGCTTTTCCGCTGAATTTTACCCTAACCTGCACTAAGCCTTTCTGTGCTATCCGTATCTTATTGTTTGTGGCTTCGGTGGTTATGCCGTATTTAACTTCCGAGAGGAATTTTTTCCGATTGTTTATGATCCATTTGGATCCGCGGGAATCCACTTCTTCGTCGCAAACAAACAGTAATACGAGCCTTCTTTCCGGGTTTTTTAAATCCACCCTCGATAACGCCGTCAGTATGCTGGATAGGCCGCCCTTTGTATCGGTCGTCCCTCTGCCGTAGACCTTTCCATCCGAGATATCTCCCGAGAAAGGACCGTGTTTCCACGTTTTCACGTCGCCCACCGGAACAGTATCCATATGACTGCTCAGTGCGAGACCTTCTCCTTTGCCTATCTCGGCTATAACATTAAACCTGTCCTGGTCTATCTCCACTATCTCATTTTTAATATCGAGGTTATCAAGAAAATTCGCCACGAATTCTGCGATTTTTCTTTCGTTCCCAGGAGGATTTTCAGAGGGTATCTTCACTAATTCCTGCGTTAATCTTATTTCATCCATATAAAAATAAGCAGCTCAGTAAATTAATCTATTTTTTGACTTTGAGTATCGGAACTTTCTTATAAATATATCGAGTTTCTAGAGATAAAGTAAGAAGTTATATTAAGTTCAATTAAGGACGAGATATAATATACCCGGGTAGGGTTGTGTGCCCAGAGCGGAATCGAAGAAATAAAGAGCTTCGAGGACTGGACAGAGAGGGATCAAACCCTCTCTGGGCGATATTTTTTACATGCTAAAGATTAGATTGGACTTAAATTGCACTATCAGAAAAATCAAAAACAGTTATTAATTTTGTGTAAAAAGAGGCTCTGGGATATAAGTTCCTTTATTCACATCACATAAGATTGTGCCAGGCCGCCTTGCAAGGAAGTGAGGTCTTTATCCTGTCTTCTCTTTTCTGCCAGATCTTCCACCCGCTCCTAATCTTATCAGACGCAAATCCTGCTTCGGAGTTATTCCACTTGTAATAATCCCTGAGAAACCCATAAAGGTCTTCCATAAACCTGCGCAGCATGTCTTTCCAGATGCGTTTACAGCGTGAATCTGCACTAATCCATTCAAAGAAACTGAAAGCTCAACAAACATTAATATTAGAACATAAGATATTTACAGTGAAAAAGGAGCTTGTAAATGAATTATTAAGGATTGCCAAAAAGAAGATCAACAATGATATCTCCCATGATTTTGGACACGCCTGCAGAGTGCTTGGATTGGCCGTGAAAATAGCAAAGGAGGAAAATGCCGACCTTGATGTAATTATACCGGCAGCGATCTTCCACGACGTATTGGTTTATAAAGGGACTGAAAAATATGACAGAGAACATGAAGACAGTGCGGCTTTTGCCGGTAAAATACTCACAAAGATGAAAGGATACCCTAAAAGCAAGATAGAAAAAGTCAGTTATTGCATATCCGTATGCTCTTTCTCAAGGAACATAAAACCGAAGTCTATAGAAGCAATGATTCTGCAGGATGCAGATCTCCTGGAATCCACCGGAGCGGTGGCTATAATGAGAACCTTCGGATCATCAGCACCGATGCATGTATCCGCTTTTTATGATTTGAAAGATCCGTTTTCAACAAAAAGAAAGCCGGATAACTCCAGATATTCGCTGGACCTGTTTTTTACCCGCCTTTTGAAAGTTAATGAAAGAATCCATACCAGAACGGCAAGAAAAATTGCATCCAGAAGGAAGTCCTTTCTTAAAAAGTTCATAAAAGAACTAAGCATAGAGATCAAGGAATCGGATAATGATCCTTAAACAAGCGCTTTTTAGAATATGTTTCTCAGCTCGCTGATGTCGTTTATTACAAGATCCGGCTGATATTTGCTGTATTCCTGCGATTTGAGATAACCCGTAAAAAGAACCGCTTTCATCCCTACTTCCTTTGCATTCTGTATATCCAGATCCATCCTATCCCCTATCATTAAAACCTCATTTGTCTCTAAACCTAAAAGCTTTGCAGTTTCGAGAAATGGTGTACCTTTGCCGTCTGTTTTACTGTAAGGTATAGTTTCTCCGGCAATCATTATAACGTCGAAATAGCCGTAAAAAGGCGTATTTTTAATTCTCTGCAGTTTCATCCCCGGAACGGCGTCCCTCTCACTCAGTAGAGCCAGTTTTTTCCCCCTTTTCTTCAGTTCCAGCAGTATGCTTTCCGTCTTTTCAGAGAATTTCTGGTTGTTGATGGCGTATGAATAGAAAAGATTTTTGTAGTACTCCTCCTCTTCCTTGTTAAGATTTACGGAGAACCTTCCGACGATAGGAAGTATCCAGTCCGCATGATTATATGATGTTTTTGCTGCTTGAAGCTCCCTGATTTTTTCTTTTTGGAATGATCCTGCCTCCAAAAAAAGTTTATCCTCATCCAGATTGAACTTTGCCGCTATCTCATGAAAAACATGCCTGTAAGCATTATCGATTAAATCTTTAGTGTCTACTAAGGTGTTATCAAAATCAAACACCGCTCCTTTAAACCGGATCCTGCTCGTAGTAAGCATTAATAATGTAAGATATGACCGTATTCTTAAACTTTTCTGTTATATCTGCAGTTAAAGGAATAAATATCAAATCTTTAACAGCGGAAGGACTATGATGATTATTTCAATGATAAATAGAAGTATTACTATCCATTCCAAAAAAGAACTCGAGTCCTCGGATACCTGGTCCTGTATGAAGCTTCTTATGTTTACAAGCATGTCAAACGTGCTCTGCAATCTTTTCTCTATGTCGTTCAATCTGAAAGAATCGGACAAAGCCGCATATATTCTTGCAAGGTACCACTCCCCGAAACTCATGACTATCTTGTTGACGTCGTCGATTAAATCCTTGTATTCTGCGTAGAAATCACTTATATTATTGCTTAGCCTTATCATGTTCCTTCTTGTCAGAAGTATGTACCACGGGCTTCTCTGTATCCTGCTGAATCGCTCATTCACGGAGCCTATCATCCTGTCTATCTCATCCTGATAGACTCTGTATTCTAAAAGCTGGATGTTTGCCGTGTCTGAAACCGTAATTTCGTTTTCATAGTTACTGGAGGATATTACGAACATGGCGTCCCAGTCTATTATAAACGAGTCATATTTATAGTATGCCACGTTCCTTTTCAATGTGTTGTTTATGTAATCCTCGGATAAATCCCTGTAATTCTGCTCGTCGAGCAATACTCCGGCTATCCAGCTCTTGTTTTTTTCAAAGAAGTCCTTCGGTGTTTGCTCCAGGAAGTACTGCCTGTACATTTCGAATATTTTCTTTTCCTTTACCATAAGATACTTTGAGAGGGACTTTTCCACCCTGTTTTTTGCTTCGTCCGCTATTTCCTTGAATCTTTTCTCGAATCTCTTGTCAAATGTGATCTTATCCATCAACTGCTGGCTTATATCTTCTATCGGGGCTCTTACCCTGATAGCCATCGCTCCGACGGAATATATTACGCACTGGACGTTGACTGAAAGGGACAGCGAATCAAACTTCACCTCTTTTTTTCCGCTGTTCAAGAGTATCGGCAGTTCAAAGGGATTCAGACCCTCCGGTACCGCCTTGCCGTACTCAAAGAATGAAAATTCCTGTGCTCCCCTCAGGTAATTCTTGATCTCTGTAAGATTTATCCTGTCTGTGAAATCATAAAAATACGTGTATATTATTTCTCCTTTCATTCCAAGATATACTCCTCTAAGCAATAAATAAGGCATGCCAAAGATTACTTGGACTTAAACTTTTACTGCTGAATAGACCGCTTTTTAAAGATGGCGGCGAAGCTGAGCTCATTCTTTAGACTTTAGGTAATGCTGCAAAAATATCGAATAAATTTCTCTGTTTGGTAGATAAGCCTCTACAACTCTTTCCCAATTCTTGCTTCCCACCAAACTTCTAACCAGACTGGAGCTTACTATGGAAAGATCCTCCGGAGGTATGAGAAAAACTGTAGTTATACCCCCGTTTATGTGGGAGTTTATGTACTGTATCCCTTTTTCATATTCTAAATCG
Organism: Nanobdellota archaeon; assembly: GCA_021802505.1. Classification (GTDB taxonomy): domain Archaea; phylum Nanobdellota; class Nanobdellia; order Parvarchaeales; family Parvarchaeaceae; genus Parvarchaeum. Next base: position 25,066 of record JAJZXE010000001.1, on the reverse strand, counting down.
GTTTCGGTCCTTATTCCTCTTACTATGTAATTTGCCTTTAATTCCCTCGCATAATCTACCAGGAATTTGCCTTTAAAACTGCCGACCTTGACGTTCCTGAAGGGTTTAACCACGCTTTTTATCATTTTTATCTTTTCATCGAAGGAAAAATTTTCATTCTTTGTGGAGTTTTCCCCTATCGCGACCACCAGTTCATCGAACAGCTCCGCCGATTTCTTAATCACCCATGCATGGCCTATAGTTATCGGATCGAAGCTGCCGGCGTATACTGCTTTCTTCATAATCATTATAATTTTAGTGAATTTAAAAGCCTTGATTAACTGGAGGAAGTGCCAGCGATTGTCCCGCTTGCATTTAGTGTCCTGTTACCCACTGCAGGAACTGCTTCTGTATATCCAAGAATTCCTGCCAACGAGAATACTACATGGGGAGAAGAACATTTAATTTGGGGTATATTTATTATGATTGGTATATTTTTTGTAATCTCTACATTATTCAAATTATATACTCCTGAAGTTATAGATGTGCCCACAGCTGAAGTAAAATAAAATTTATTTAGATAAGCGTACTCTATATTTCCGTTAAAAAGAGCACTCATAGAAACAACTAATCCGGAGGAATTACAGATCGCCGAAGATATTGAAAACGGTGCAAAACCCGTTGAAGTAGGCGTAACGGTGTTCCTTGGGTTAAATACTCCCATTGAATAAAGGACCACAGCCACAACGACTATTATTAAGATTGCCCAACCATAAGTCATGACATATTCTAATGCTGACTGTCCTTTTACCATGATTATACTAAAAAATAATTATATTTAAATTAGATTTACACAGCTATTTTTCACTGATTTCTAAATTAAAACGCTGAAAAAGAATCACTTTTAAAAAATAAAAAATAAAAAAATCAAAAGCTAATTATTTAGCTGCTTGTTCCTGCTACCGTACCTGTTGCATTATAACTTGCCGCTCCAGCTGATGTGGTAAGACTATACTCCAATATTCCACTAGCAGTAAACGGTACTCCCGAAGAAGCACAACTTATACCCGGAAAAGTAACTTTAAAGCTACTCCCAGAGGTTACAGATACACCCACTACACCAGTTGCTGTGGCGGAACTAGTATTTGTACCGGTTGCCGAACTTAAGAACATCTTACCTAATGCTACAGATGTTGCACCATTTGGAAGACCTCCTACCGTAAAGGCTACCGTAATGTTACTACCACATATTGCTGCACTGGCTGCGAATGGACTGAATCCACTGCTACTTGCGGTTACGCTTGCTCTAGGGTTGAAAATACCCATAGAGTACAGGATTACAGCTACGATAACTATGATCAGGATGGCCCAACCATAAGTCATCATATATTCTAATGCTGACTGTCCTTTTACCATGATTATATTAAATAATCAGTTGTATTTAAACGTTAATGTTAAGGATTCTTAGCGGTAAAAATAGCAATTCATTATAAATTGAATTTAAATCAACTGTTTTTTATGAGCTAAAAACCATTAGTAATTAACCTATGGAAAAAGGCAGATCCACATAGATTTTGGGATTGCTTACGCTCGTTGCCACGTAGTTGTAAATTCCCGCGGGCAACGCGATTGATCTTGTATCTGCAAAATATGTAAAGGGTGAATTCTGTACGGTCAGTGTAGAATAAGTCCCGTTTGCATACTCCAAGGATAGATTGACTTGTCCGGTAAAACCTCCCGTAAATATATAGCTCGGTAAATTGTCAGAGTAGTTTGCATACGCATACGCCAGAGCCGTGTCAGTGCCGTTTGTGTACAAAGCAAGGTTGGATAAGCCGAATGATTCATTTTCCGTCAGCATAGTATTTGCACCACAAGACGTTAGATCCTGCCCCGCCAGCAGTTTTCCGCCGTACAGAGAACTTTCGTATATTATGATTATTCCGTTGGAAATGTTTATTGTGTAGTTTTCAAAGCTTGTAAATGTCAGCAGAGGAAGATACTCCACGGTCTGAAAGCCGTTGGCCGTTGAAATAGAATTTACAGAATCGGCTATCTCGTAGCATATCCCGTTCATTTTTGAAACGGTGGGATTGCCGGCCGAGATATGCGTGAAGAAAACCGCAAGAAAAGCTATCAGGAGCAGAACGAAGGCCACATCTATCACGAATTCGAAGGAAAACTGCCCTTTCATAAGTAACTAAAAAGCAAATAATATTTATACTATTTAGTATCTAATTAAAGCGTGGTTGATAGAAAATTAGAGGAATTACTGGTTGAAAACACTATAGACAACAACCCTTCTATATTCCATAAATTAATGCAGGTTTCCACGGCTTCGTACATTGAAAAGAAAAGAGATCTGCAGTATGCCGACGGAGAATTTCCGCTTTATATCTACAGAAGAAGGATGAATTACACTCCAAACAAGGAAGACAGAGATAGGATGAAGACGGATAAATGGAACGCGGACCTGATTTTACTTTACAATGACAACGGGAAAAAGGTATGCGAGATAGTTGAGATTGAAACCATAAAAGCGGATGAGCTGCTTTTTCACAGGAGAAAGAACATAATAAGGAAGATAAACACGGTGGAAAGGGCGTATAACGCGAAGGAAATAAACAGGATATTCGATGGTATCGATGAGGTAAGGTTCTCGCTGTCGTTGAACGCGGCGCACCTGACTGAAAATGAAAGATATAGGGTGGCAAGAAAGATAGGCAGCAGCGTGATCCAGGAAAGGAACAAAAGCTATAAAGATGAAGACATAACGCTTTACAAGATATACATGCTAAAGGACAACGTTTGGAAGTACTGCACTGACAACGAGGATAAAGAGTTTCTTATAAACTACAATCAAGCGATGCGCAGAAACGCGTGGAAAAACCCCCTGAGAAGGGTGATGCTGGATTTATACGAAAACTTAAAAGATGAGTCGAAAGTAACGGCATTATACGAAAGACATTACTTCAAAAGATAGAGGTAAAAAGCCTTTAAAAACCCGAATACATTAAGAATAAATAAAAACAAGGGCTATGGATTCTCTATGGGCGTAAGAAACAAGGTAAGCAAAACGATAGACAATGTGGTTGATTACTACTTGAAGAACTACAGAAAGATGGTTTTTATACCCATAATATTCGTGATAGCCTTCGCTTCTTTCATAGGATATTACTACCATGTGCACGGAGAACCTGTAAACGAAGGCATATCACTGGCGGGCGGAACGAATATAGTGATAAGCACGAACCAGAGCATGTCTCCGACATTGATAGCCAGTACTCTTGGCAGCGAGTTGAAGCAGGCCGTTACTGTCAGTGTGGTGAAGGCGCCGTTCAGCAACACCATTACCGGCTATTCAATAACTGTGGGAAAGAACGTAAACACTACAGTGCTGCAGGCAGACCTTTCAAGCATACTAAAGGTACCGGTAAACAGCAGTGATTCAAGCATAGACTTTGTGAGTGCGACGCTTGCGCAGAGCTCCCTTTACAGTTCTTTGATACTGCTGGGGATAGCATTCGTCCTTGTCGCTGCGGTTTCCCTGTTTTATTTCAGAAGCATGTGGCAGGCCTTCTCGAACGTGATAAGCATAATAAGCGATATAATAAACATCGTCGGAGTGCTTGACATAATAGGCTTCAGCTTTTCGACCGCATCGATAGCAGGGATACTGATGATAATGGGCTACTCCGCCGACAGAAACATAATCCTAGCGACAAACATACTAAAAAGAGAGGAGGCAAGCATGCGCTATCGTCTGGTAAAGACCATAAAGACATCGCTTACAATGGACGCTGCGGCGCTGGTAACGTTCCTTATTCTTTTCTTCGGAACGACGAATTCCACACTGCACGAGATAGCGATAATCCTGATAATAGGGGTAATATTCGACGATTTCACGGTGTGGATACTGAACGGATCGACGCAGCTTTACGGCTTAAAGTACAAGGAAGTTGAAAAAGAGGCTCTGAAGGTTTGATATGGCTAAATCAATATTTTATGACTGGAGGATAATACTGATGATTGTTCTGGCAGTCATCTCTTTTCTGGCCATACAGCCAAACATAACGAACGTAAACGGCGCACAGGTGGTTTACATGCCCGTAAACTCGTACATAGGAAATTTGAGTTCGAGGGGAATAATAGGCCTGCAGACCGGATCGGTGATAACCGCGGTGGACGGCATACCCGTGCACAATATACAGCAGTTTTACAGTCAATTGAACAAAAGCGCGGTGGTAAATACGACTCTAAGGCTTACTTACAAAAACGAGGTATTCCCCTATATTTATGTCAGCAACACCTCCAGTATCTTCGTAGAACCCGGCACAGCATTCAATTCATCGACCATACAGACGGAAAACGTGCCATCTACTCATCTAAACTACGGCCTGGACATAATAGGAGGCACGCAGATAGAGGTTGTGCCGAATTCCAGCAGCAACAGCTCCGCTCTCTTAACTACTTTGGAAACCACCCTTTCAAAAAGACTGGATGTATACGGGATAAGCGGAACTACTGTAAGCACGGTACAGGCACTGTCCGGAAAGGCGTTCATCATGATAAGCATGCCAAACGTGGGGGAAAGCCAGGCGCTGTCGCTGATACAAAATCAGGGCAAATTCTACGCTACCATAGGCAACTTTACGGTTTTTAACAGCAGCAACGCGAGCGAGAGTATTTTGGACGTCTGTCTGTCATCCGGTTGTCCGTTCGGGGTTTATCAGACTCCCAGTGCTAGCAACGGATTCCAGTTCCAGTTTGGGATACAGCTGGCAAGCGGATCCGCAAAGAACTTTGAAACCGCCGTAAAATCTTTACTGCCTTCTACGACCAATCCGGGATTCTTTAACAAGCGGATACATCTTTATCTCAATGGGGTGCAGCAGGGCCAGCCTCTGCTTATCTCCACCAACATACTTACAAACTTCAATGGTGCTATAACGATCCAGGGATCCGGGGCGGACCAGCAGCAGGCGCTGTTGGATATGAAAACCCTGCAGGCAGTAATGCAGTCCGGCAGCCTGCCAGTGCCTCTAAAAATAATATCCATAAGTTCTGTATCTCCGACGGCGGGCAGCCAGTTTATCAACCAGATTTACATCCTGCTTTTGATTGCATTCGTGCTCGTAAGCATCGTGATATTCCTGAGATATAGGGATTATAAGATCTCTTCCCTCATACTTTTAACGAGTGTGACAGAAATATTCATAGTAATAGGGGTGGCGGCGGCAATACACTGGACACTGGATATACCGAGCATGGCGGGTATAATCGCAAGCATAGGTATATCCGTAGATGACCAGATAATAATAACGGATGAGATGCGCAGGGGTTCATCCCAGGCGGAATACGCGGTCACAAAGAAAAGGATCAGCAGGGCCTTCTTCATAATATTCGTATCTTTCTTCTCGTTTGCAGCGATAATGTTCCCGCTGCTGTTTTCCACTGCTAGTCTGTTTGCGGGTTTTGCGCTGACGACGATACTGGCATCGCTGATAGGCTTGCTTGTTACAAGGCCTGCGTATGCAAGGATAATAGCAAAGCTGGAGGGCTGAATGGAAGAATTCAGGTGGGATCCTGTTGATTTGGGCTTCACGCTCATAAGCGATGAGAAAAGCGGCTGCAAGGAATGCACTTACACACAGAATGAGATAAAATCGATGGAGTTCAAAAAAGGTTACGTAAAGATATATGAACTGAAGGACAGGGTGCAGCCGTCAAAATATGAACTGGACGGCAAATTTTTTAAACGCTCAAACGCGCACGGTTACGAGGAGATACTCGTCGAAAACGACAAACACTCGCAGAGTTTCAACAGCTACACCGCCGACGACATTGAAAAGCTTCTTATGCTGATAAGCGAGAGAACCAGAGAACTGGAAAAATACGGATTGGGAGAAAATATATCCATAAGCAGATATTTGAACGGGCATGATTACTGGGACCTAGTGCTTCTGCCGATACCTAGGCATAGGGCGGAAAAATGCTTTGTCTGTGAGGGATTAAACTATGTAGGGAACAGGGGAGTGTACAAGACGGGAAATATAGCTGCATACGTACCGTTTTCACCGAAGAAAAATGAGCTCATGAGGATAACGACGGTGAAGCACACCGCAATAGAAGGACTTGACAATGTTGTAGCGTTTGACATCGCAAATCTTATCATAAAGATCATAAAAAAGATCCCAAAGAATGCAACGATAAACATAAAACAGTCCGGGACGGACCACTTTGAAATCAACATATTCGCGGGCGAAACGGACCCTATAGACTCGCTGGGGATAACGAGACTGAACTATTCTCCGGAAGAAACGGCGGGTAAAATAAGCGAAAAACTTGGCGATGGAAAATAATCACAGTATAATAAGAATGCTTATATTGACCGTGGTATTGCTCGCGGCTTTTCTAGCGATACTCTACGTATATCCGTTTAAACCCGCGGTCATAAACGCGCAGCAGAACGTCACGAACGGCATGAAACTGCAGGATTTTCTCTCGAGTTACAACATAAACCTGAGCAGGCTTTCCGACAGGGACTTGTATTATTTTTACGGTGGACTGCAGAATAATTCCATAGTGTTCGGCTGCAGCTATGAACTGGAGCCGGCGTTCCCAACAATTCCATTAAATTCCAGCGTGGCCCAGGAACAATACAACAATATAGTCAGGGATATGACGCTTCTGTCAATGTGCAGCGTTGAAAACAAAACCAACTGCAGCGCCGCGGAAAACCAGCTTTATGACTTTATAAACGGAAGTAGGAATGCGAAGCAGGTGCAGCAGCTGTTTAATTCCACTTATTCCGAAATGACGGGATATTACCGCGCCATAATAAACAGCAAATACGGAAATTATTCGATAATAGAGCCGCTTAAGTATGACATAGGGCTGTTCAACGCTAGTACAAATAAAGGGGAGGAAATAAACGCCATACTTGAAATGAAGCAGATGCCTGTAAACATAGTTTTCGGCAACGGCGGAAACATTTTGGATTATGCGAATGAAACCGGGATATACAGCCCGTTCCAATTTCCCGTTTACCGTTTATTGAATGCCAGTGCATGCAGCTATTCAAACATATTCAACGTAGTCGTCGATCCTTCCTACTTTTCCTCTCCTACCTACGGTTACAGCTATAAAAACCTGGGAAACGTCACCAACATATGCATAAAAAGCGGTGCAAACAGCTGCAGTTCAAGTGAAATGAAAAAATTAAACATGTCGTTTTATGCCAACTAAACGGGGATATTATGTTTATTTCGTGGTTATAACCGCATTAGTACTGATATCCATTTTCTTCTATTATCAAACGCGTTCTCTGGATGCATTGTACGCTTTCCATCCGACAAGCCTCAACATGTCCGGCCTGTGCTCGCCCGGAAAACCTTCCTTCGTAATTTACTATGCCGATAACTGCAGGACGTGCACCTCCACTTTAAACTCGTTTGAAAACGCAACCTCTCTGTTCGGCTTGTGGGAGAACAATACGTTTTACAGCGGCTACTTCTGCGCATGGAATGTCAATATCTCCGCCTACAACGGCAACTCTACGGCCGACATCCCGTATTCCGCTGTATCTCTCTTCAATTCAATCGGCCAGGACAGAGTGCCGATGATAATATTCAACGGAAAATATTATAAGATAGGCGGGTTTACGAACAATCAGACGGCTTACAGCGATATATTAAGCTACATATGCCTCTCAATCAATAACTCGGCGCCGCAGTGCGGTTGAAATATGGTGAGAAAAATCGACAAGGAATTGGTGGAAGAGATACTGTCCGCTGTTTCCAAACAGGAAAAAACCGGCTATGAAATCTACAAAGAAATAAGAAAGAGGGGAAGAAACGTTTCAAGCAGGATGGTTTACCACTATCTATATGCCGCATTAAAGGAAGGAAAGGTCAGCGTTGAAACGAAAAATGAACTCGGAAAATTCAGCTGGGGAAGCACTGCAAGCAAAAAATACTACAAGATCAGATAATGTTGAGGGTTATCCCCGCCTTTACCAGAGACATCATTCCGCCCGGCCTTCTTTCCTCTATGTCCTTTAAAAAATCAAGCACGGCCCTGTCCTTTCCCTCTCTGGTTATGGGAGATATTTCTTTTTCTTTGGACTTGAAAAATTCCGCTATCTCGTTTTCAGATACATTGTACAGCGGACTGAAGCCGTATTTTCCCCGTATTTTTATCCTTGACTCTTCATGAAAAAGGAAAAACCGCATTACAGCCAGTGCAAAATCCTCCAGTGTATAAGAGTAAAGCCTCAGGCCGTTGCTGCTTTCCCTGTCTTTGAAAAAAAACCTGAGAAAGGACATGCCACAACTGTTTTTATTCTCAAATTTAAAATAACGGTCTTTTATGCCGTAGGAATTTAAATTGCTTCTGATCCGTTTCATAAGCATTCTTTCGAAGTGTTTCTTGCAGAGCTCCTGTTTTAAATAAGTGGAATAAAAGACAGCTTCCCTTCCGCAGATACTGCAGTTTTTGCCCTTATCCATAAATATTAATTAAGCCATCTTTTACTATTAATATGCCAGCTAAGATAATAGTCATAATGAGCCCCAAGGGAGGGGTTGGAAAGACCACAACGGCGGTCAACCTTGCAACTGCCATTTCCCTGTTGAACAAAAAAACTCTTTTAGTAGATGCCAATCTTGAAACGCCGCACGTGGCCGTTTACTATGGATTTGTAGGTTTTAAATATTCTCTGGAAGACGTCTTAAACGGCAGTGCAAAGCCAGAAGACGCGGTATACACCGGAGATAATCCGAATTTCCACCTTCTGCCGTCGAGAATCGCAAAGAAAGGAGGGGATAAAAGCGTATACAAGCTTGTAAACCTGAACCTGCATCTTAAAAAATTAATCAACAGATATGACTTTATAATAATTGATTCAAAGCCGTCGTATGACATAGAATTCATAAAGCTTATAGAAAATGCGAACTGCATAATAGTCTCCAATCCTGATATAACATCCATAATAGAGGCAAAAAAGTTAAAGGATGAATTGGATGATGCCGGCATACCTATCCTAGGGATGGCGCTTAACAGGACAAACTCCAGGATAAAAGAACAGGTAACGGAGAAAGAGGCGAAAGACCTTACTAAGATAGAGAATCTGTGGAAGATAAGGGAAGACAACACTGTGTATAGGGCACTCAAGACCGGCATACCCATAGTGATGCTGTCGCAGAAAAGTGCTGCATCCAGGGACCTGATAAACATGGCAAAAGAAATAATTAAACTATGACAGTTTATAGGATAGTAAAATGCCCGAAGTGCGGAAAATACAGAAGAACCTCGTCGTTGAAGACCGTAAGGTGCTTTTTCTGCGGCAGCTCCTTTGAGGCAAGAAAGCATATAATCAGCGAAGATAAATACAAAAAAGACGTGAACCGGCAGGTAGGATTTAAATAAGCCTTGGTAGCTCAACGGCAGAGCATCTGCTTCGTAAGCAGGAGGTTGTGGGTTCGAAACCCACCCAAGGCTCGTCTTTAAACGGCAAAGTTGGGCAGACTTATATTTCAAGAGAGTTATAAGAAAATATGAAAGGACAGGAATCCTTGGAGCTTATTTTGGTGTACAGCATCGCCATAATAGTGATAGGATCAATATTCTACGTGATATTCACGCTGTTTCCCAGCCTGACAGGAGCTACCACTGCGGCGAGTTATTCCGGCTTTTCCGGCTTCGGGATTATACAGCAGGGCTACATCTCCTCTCAAAAACTTTTCTATATAGACTTTCAGAACCTTCTCAACGAGAACGTAAAGATAGACGGGATATCGATGATCATTGCCGGCGTAAATTACACAGATTTTGTATGCTCAAAGACCTATCTGCCCGCTCTGGAGAAAACGGAGTGCAATTTAAGCTCCGTGTCATTAGGCAGTTCATTCACCGGAAACGGTTACATTTATTACACCCCGACCAATATATCCTCAAGTCCAGTAATAGCCGCGAGCGGAAACGTGATAAATTAGCTTTAGAGTTAGATATTTATACTTGCAGATTTTAGATTATCCCTTATGGGATCATTCAAATATATACACGCTAACGAGATGGCGCTGTATAAGAACGATGAAAGAAAAAAAGACATACTCAAGGACGTCAGAAGCCAGCCCATAATCAAGAGGGTGGATAAGCCAACGAAGCTTGCAAAAGCCAAGTCTGTCGGTTACAGGGCAAAGCAGGGCTACATAATAGTGAGAGTACGGGTCGGCAAAGGAGATTTCAGAAGGCCGAGACCGAACCATGCAAGACGGCCAAGCAAGAGCGGCATATACTATAAGCTGGCGGTAAGCAAGGAAGACATCGCAAGGGAAAGGGCGCTTAACGTATTTAAGAACATGGTAGTTGTAGGTTCATATTTCCTGATAGAGGACGGAAAAAATAAATGGTTTGAAATAGTACTGGCGGACAGAACAAAAATATAAAACAGCAATAAAAACAATTTAAACGAGTGTTAACTAAGAATTAAATGGATGTAGAACAGTTCTTCTTTTTTGAGATACTTATCGGGATAATACTATCATTAACAATGTTCTTTTTGTTCTATAACAATTATTCCTCAATATTCCCCATAGGCTGCGATTCTTCTACAAATATACTGCAGAATCAGTTCACAAGCGCGGAATACGGCTACGCAAACCGGCTGGAGGGTACTACACTCTTCCGCTGCTATGATCAGAATGCATGCTTCAATGCGGCGACCGCGCGGCAGACCTGCATACGGCATTGGTGCTATTACTATAATTTCGTAAATGGCCAGGGTAATCAGGCGGCGGTGCAAACATGCATATCCGCCCCGAATTCGACTATAACGAGTGCATGCAGCGTCGTTTCTCCGACTAATACTGCGGATCTGGAAAGCTGCGCCGACAGTACCATAGTAGCGAACAACGCAACGGATATACAGAACTGCGCCATAAATATTCCGACATGCATATCCGGAGACGGACCGTATTGTCCGCCCTGCGTAGGTCAGTGAATATGAACAAAAAAGCAAGCGTTGAATGGAGGCTTATATGGCTGATGCTTGTGATAATAACGGCTCTAGCCATAATCTCCCTCATTGTAATCCTGTTCTATGCAAGTTCGCATACCAGCTCACCATTTTCGTTTTTTGGTAATCTATTGGGTGGGGCGTAATGGAAGAGGGCATACTTCTTACGATTGTATTCCTGATACTTGTGATAATAGCCGGAGTGATACTCGCAGTGGTCTCATTTTCAATAATAACGTCGTTCGGGACTTTAAGCTTCGGACTGAGCTGCTTTACATCATTTACTCAGTACAAGATAGTCAACAGTTTCCTTGCGCCGTTTACGTATGCAACCGCCATGTTTGGACTGTCAAACATCATAGTAAACCCCACACAGTCCGCACAGGTGCAGAAAAACTGCCTGCAAACTGCGAATATAAACGACAAATCCGCTGTGAATTTTGCTTCCGCTTTTTATACCGAATCTTCAGGCTGCTTCAGTCTGTTTTCCGGCGGGGATGCAAGCACGGGCTCGCAGATAATCTCGGCTAAGAACCTTGATCAGATGTTCAACTGTTATGAAGGTTCTATAGTTAACCAAAACAGCAGTATAAGTTACTCTTCTGTTATAAATTATCTGGACAGCAATTACAACGGAAGTTATCCGCTGCAGATGGTGTTTATAACAAACGGAAGCAATGGAAACGCACAGTATATAAAACCCTCGGACAAGCTTTCAAACAGCAGTTACGTCATCACCTATTTTGGTTATCCGAGCGGAGGAATTAAAAACTGCCAAATCAGTTTTAGAGATCAGTGCGAATACACCGCACGGTATGGTCAGCCCGTGATAAACGATTTGTCTGTATGCGCATATCCGAATGAGACTGTAGACCAGAGCAGGGAAACCGTAAGTTCTTTAAGCAATGGAAATCCGTCGTTGAGTATAGCCAACGAAAGCAGCGGCTGCAATTATTACATACCCCTGTGCGGAAAACTCAGCAATTATATGGTTTACAGCCAGAGCAGGGTTTTTGTGTGTATACCCCAGCAATAACCGTTCATTTCACTGTATAAAAAACAAGATATCATATTTATTCTGAAAATACATTAATTAATAAATGGCAGAGACTCCTGGAGAGAGCTTTATCTTTATTGTACTGGCCGTCATATTCATCATAGTCATAGTAGCCACCGCCGGCTACCTTCTTTTGGTGGGAGTAAATCTCTCAAACAGCGGGATATGTTATGTAAGCTCTGAATTTACAAACTTTTACTACAACGGTTTATGCATATCCAACTTCTTTTGTTTAAGCAGCACACTCAAGACCGCAGGAATTTCTCCCCCACTGTTCGGATGCACGACCGCCGCAAGCGCGTACGGACCCGGTTCTACACCCTCTCAGATATTTTCCGGGGTAGCAATTGACACCGCTACATGCTGGAACCAGTACGGCGCAAACCAGGGATTGACGGTTCTTCCAAACGGCCCTGCAACCTGCGGAGTTGTAGATATCAACACAAACCAGAATCTGACGATAAACAACCTTACGTCATATCTTGAAGGCAATGCTTACACTACGGAAGTAAGCTGCCTTAATCACACCGCAGTCCAATCCTGCTCTGATCCTTTAAGCAGTTCCAATCCGAACGGATATTCATGCGATTTAAGCGATCCCAGTATATGCGAAGCCCAGTCCTCCAATTATTTCCAATGCAGCAGCAGCGCGGGGTATTCATTTAGCAGCGGATACAGTAAGACATATATCCCGCTAAATGGGAGCAAAGCGCCGACTGCCGCCCTTGACCTTACAAGTTCCCTGTGCGAAGCCTCGCAGGGCTGCTCATTCAATAACGCCTTGGGAACATGCGCCACTCCAAATGGAAATACAAATTCATGCACCGATCTATACAAAAATTTCTGTAATGGAAACAACTGCACGGTAGGCTATGACAGTACAACAAAATCCTATGAAGCCCCGCCTTCATGTACACTGACGGAAGCGGTAAAAAGCACGTCCATAATAAATGAATCCTATGCGACTTATCTGAAGCCGGGGGATAATATGATTTTCAGCTTTAAGAACTTAAGCAATTCAAGCCAAACTAAATTCGTTGATCCGAACAGCAACAAGTCTATAAATAAAGCGCAGATATACATAGTCTATCTTAATTCTCTTGTCGGTACCAGATTTCCGCCGAGCAGCATCAGCCTGCCAAGCGAATGTGCGCCCGCTACATTTTTAAACAATTACCCGACGGCGGGCATAGAGTATGAATGCTCCAGAGCGGTCGTTTCTGCGGTAGGAGCAAAGATTCTGTCCCCTTCTAACCCGGGATTGATTGCCGGAGTGACGCTTGCCGGATTTGCCGGAGCCGAATGTTATAATAATTCAATCTGTAAGAACGACGTTGCTCCGAATGCATTGGTTTACACCGGCAAGCTGCTTTACTCCTCTTTATACGCCACCGGGTTGGAGCAGTGCGCCCAGTCACTATTTTACTTCTTTGCTTCTTTGCCGCAGGAGATAGGCATTTCGAAACCGAACTTTTTAGGGAGGAACCTTATTTACATATGCGCGGTAACAAAGTAAAAGGAGCAAGCGCCGTCGAATATTTCATAGTTGTAATTCTTCTTATCTCCTTTCTGGTCATAGGGGTTGTGATAGCGAGCTCGGTGTTTCATTTTGCCCTTTTGCCATCGGGAATAATAACATCGGGAAACGGTTCGCCGGCTCCGTGCACTGTAAACGTGACCAATATAAGCAGTCCGTCCAGCGGCAACACCTTCAAAATAACAGTATCAGAAGGCAGCCCCGGTCTTACATACAAAGTTTACATGAACAATATAAACGGCGGAGACCCCTCCGCTTTGGAACTTGTCGGCAACTATTCCGTTGGAATCAGCTCTTTTTCCAGGGAATTTACACCTGTTGACAGCGCTATCAACACCATCATAATAGGAAACACCACCGGCAGCAATGTATCCATAGACGGGGTAAAGTATTCGGCGGGCGGCACGTGCGAAGGTGAACTCGCCGGCAGTTAAACGAACGGGTGCAGTGTGCCGTCCTGTCTTATATTTTCCGGATTCTCCTTTATGTTCTTTATTATCTTTTTCATCGTTTTTTCCCTGCGTTTGGAGAGCCAGTAATAACCCTCGTCGGTTGTTCCTCTGGTCATGAGTATAAAGATCAATCCGGCCGCAAACCTCCCGACCCTGCCCCTTCTCTGTATGTTTCTTATGGCACTGGGTATGGTCTCATAGAAAACCGCTATATCCACCCCTCGTATTGACATGCCTTCCTCGCTAACGCTTGTCGAGACTAAAACATTGTAAATGCCCTGCTCAAAATCCCTTATTATGCTGATCTGCTCTTTCTGGGACAGGCCGCCCTTTCCCTGGCCTATGAACTTAACGGGCCTTACGCCCTTTATACCGGAGATTTTATTGTAGATTATATCAACCGTATCCCTGTACTGTGCAAATATTATGGCTTTCTTCGACTCCGAGAAATGGGTATTGAAGATGTACTGCAGTTTATCCAATTTTGGATGCTCCATCCCTTTTTCAAGCAATTCATCGGCTTTTTTCTTCATGGATATGAATTTTGGATCGGCAGACAATTCTTTATCGGTCTTGGCCTTCCCGTCTTCTATTTTAAGAAGAAAATTCGAGAATGATCTCAGGCTCTGCGTTGCCACTAAAGTATAAGCATGATACAGCTTCAGAAGCTTCGAGGTTATTATTATACCCCTTATCAGGTAGTAGGATCTTTTGCCGCTGAACATCTGCCTCTGGAGGCTCTTCTGCAGCAGAAGTACGGTTATCCTGTTTATTTTGCTTTGCTGCGCGTTTTTCAGGAGCCCGGCACTCTGCAGTTCGATTATGCAGTCTCTTATGATGAGTTTTACACCGTTTGCAAGCTCAAGCATTTCCTGCGGAAGATCCACCTTGATTTCCTCTATTTCCTTCTTTTTTATGTAGGGTATCACGTCACTGTCGTCATCGGACCTTATTTCAACGTTTGTTATCTGGAGATTATCGCAGATCGTTTTTATCTTTTCCCTGTCCGAGGCCGGAGAGGCCGTCAATCCTAAAACCAAGGGGTGCAGCGCTTTTTCGGAGTACTGCTTCGCTATCTTTACATAGGAATAATTTCCAATGGTGTGATGTGCTTCATCCACTATGAGAAGACTGAAGCTTGTAAAGTCGATTATGCCTTTTTCCATGTCATTTTCTATCGTCTGGGGGGTGGCAAAAACAAGCTGTGCCCTCTCATATATTTTTCCCCGTTCGCTTCTTGAGATGGAACCGCTTGCTATGTCCAGTCTAATGGACATCAAATCGGAAAAGGTTCTTAGGTGCTGGTTTATCAGCGGTTTGGTGGGGGCGAGGAAAAGTATCCTTGAATTCGGATATTTCTCCAGCCGGTAGTCAATGAGCATCGCGCTTATTATTGTTTTACCCAATCCCGTAGGCAGAACCACCAGAGTATTCCCTGTTTTTGAGGTTTCAAATATTTTTGTCTGATATTCCCGGTCTTCTATTTTTTTCTTGAAGAATGTCATTTACACACTCTCTGCTTTTCCGCTTTTTACCAGTATGTCCGCGACATCCTTGTCTATCTCTATAACGTTCGGGAAACTAAAGGGCCCGTAGGACTTATCATTCCTCCACACGAATTTTGGCACGTCCGAAAGTATCTTTATGACCACCTTATCGCCGTTGCTGTCGTTCCCCTCCACCTTCTGGAGTTTTCTGGGTTCTATCAGCCTGACTTCGTTTATAACGGCGGACTTGTGCTCTTTTGAGAGTTTAAGCAGAGCATCGAACAGTATTATCTCCTTTGAAAGCATGTTCATCTTCGGCTGCTCGCTGTCAACGTCAAAAACAGCCATGCTTGCTATCTTGAGCATCCTTAGATTTATTATCTGCTCCAGTGTAAATATTGCATTCTTTATCTGCGTCGATATCTCCTCCGATCTTTTCTCATCGTTCGCTTTCTTAGCTTCTTCAAGAGAGTTCTTGTTTATTGCTATATACTCCTTCATCTCTTCCAGAACATCGTCTGTAAATCTTGTAAGCGTTCTGTTGTCTTCCTGCTCCTGCCTTCTTATCCTTAGAAACTCGCTGTATGTAATCATAATCCCTAATAGCTTTGGAAAGTATAAAAATGTTAATAAGCGGTTTTAAATCCCGACATTATTGATGAGGCTATCCCCGAAAAAAAACCGGATATATCCTTAGCCAGCGTGGAAGGCCCTGCGAATAAGAGGTAAACCAGTATGAGGGTTATCCCGAGTATAACGGCTATGACGTAAAACCAGACCGATTCCATGCTATATACTAGGAACGGAGGGTATAAGTTTGTGTATGGTTCCGGGGGAAAAAAGGAACAGATAAAATATTATTATCAGTATAAGAACTATCAGCGTTATTATTATCAAAAGTATATAGCTTTCAACTCCTTTTTTGTTCATATCATGTATAACCGCTTACGTTTAAACTGTTTGATTTTGATATAAATGCCTTGAACAGGTCCGTGAATTTATAAGGGGTAAAAAGCTCGAGAAAGATCACTATGAGAAGTATACCTATTATTATCAGTATAATATAGAGAAAAACACCGCTCACCACTGCCTTATTATTCATATCCCCTTGCCATAAAGCCAGCTGAACGAAAAAACACTCGTTATGTCCTTTCCGATCGTTGAACCAGCTCCCGTAAATATAAGTGCGATGATGATGCCGGCGAACAGTACGATTATTGCGAGGATTATGGCGATTATCTCCGTTATCGGCATCTGTCCCTTGTTATTCATGATCAGTTCACGGAAAAAGGCGGCTTCCAGTTGAGCAGCCCAACTCTCTTTTTTGATTCATTGTATACATAATCGGCATCCGCGTTTGATATGAACAGACCGGTTTCCAGTGCCGTCTTAAGCCTCGGCCTTGAAAAAAGTCTTGCGTTCACCAGCATCTCATAGACTTCCGCCTCTTTGTCACCGAATACCCTCTTATGCTTTCCCTGTTCCGACGAAAAACCGGAAAACGACTTTGAAACCCCCATGATATCATCCTTAAATGAGCGGTAAATGTCAAAGATGGCGTATTCCTTCTGCGGCTTCTTGTTTTCTTTTTCTTTCTTTTCCTTTTCTTCCTTATCCGCTTCAGCGACGTATTTATCAAGGTCTTCTTTTATTATATTTAATGAACGGAAAACAGTCTGATCAACGGAAGCGAAAACGGTCTTCTGTATCTTTGCCATGTTTGCCTGCTTGTAAAGATAGAACTCTTCGGGAGTGAAGCAATAAGGAAACATGTGGAAATAAACCGTCCCTTCGTACGGCGGCTGCAGTGCCTCTTTGCTGGGCTTTTCCTTGAAATCCATCGTAAGTTTCATCGCTGCAAAGACCAGAGGGCCGTATTTTTTTAATCTTTTGTATATAAATGACCTTCCGTGTTCCTTATACCCGCGGCTAAGGAGGGTTCCGGCCAGACTTTTTGGCTCGACCGTAACCGGTATTTCTGGTCCGCGGTTTTTAAAAAGACGCGCATACTCCACGTCGTATTCCCCGGTATATATCGGTTTGAATGCAACTGCCGTTACTGAAAAACTCTCGTTTTCAAATACGTCAGGTTTACCCGCACCCTTCATGTAACCGGCTGCATTTTTCGAGGGATTCCAGCTCATTTTTGAGAGAAGAGACAGATACGTTGAACACCAGTCGACATAGAGATCAAAAGAGCCCATCTGGCTTTTTAGGTACTGCAGGAGCATGCTCTTCCTGTTTTTTAAGTCCTTTCCGTTTATCTCCTTCCATTTTTCATATTCTATGTATCTGTTCTTCAGTATATTCTTGTACTGCTCGTTTCTGTCTATCTGGGAAACATCCTTAAGGCTTTTAACCTGATAAAAAACGGACATTATGTCTATAAATCCCGGGCCGGCCTGGCTCTGCGTCGGAGATCTTGACAAAGCTGACAGACTTGCGCCGCCCTTTCTTGAGTCTATGTTGTCAAGAAAAATTCTCTTCAGTGCCAATTCCGCCGCTTCGGCTTTTTCCTTGTCACTGTCTTTTAACTCATCATAAAAATACAGGTTCCTGTCCAGCTCCTTGAGTTCATATATTATCGCAATTATCGACTTCAGAACCGTATTTATACTCCCCAGAAGCTGCATTACCCTGTCTTCAAGATTTTTCCTTTTGTCGAACACCATGTTCATCAGACTTGAAAGGGAAGACGGATCCACTGATTCCGCAATCCTCAGAATTTTGTATTCCAGGGCGCCGAACATCTGCATTACCGAGTAATATTCCGGCTGAAAATGATATCTCTTATAGACGTCTTTTGTGAAATGGTAGCCGGCAGGGTTGCCTACAAACCCTGGATCAACGGTTTCTTCCGATCCCACATATCCAAAATCGTTTTTCTTCCCGGCATACCTAAAATCGACATTTCCCCTGTAATGCGCCTCAGCGCTTGAACCCATTGATTCCAGCTCGTTTATCCATTTATTCAGCTCATCAGTATCGCTTTGGGGGGAATTGAACTTCTTAGCTAACTCCTGTACCTGCCGTATGTTCATAAATCTTATTAGATTTTTCTAATTTAAATAGTGTTGTGCAAATTCGCCTTAAAAACAAGAAAAAGCGGATTAATCCGTAAATCCTACAAAGGCTTATAAATAATCAAATTCATAAATTCACATTAACGGAGGTTAACATGCATCAAACTGAAAACATAAATCCGATAGAGGCCACTTTAAACAAGCTTTTTTCGACTATAGACGCTTTATCCGCAAAGATAGACGAGCTCAATGAAAGAGTGGACTATATGGGCTCATTTATAGGGTTGGAGGTCGGAGAGGGCGAAAACGCCGAATCGGTAGAGCCTCCAGGACAGCTTGCGGGTTTATCATTTGACATTCTCAACAAGGTATTGCCGTCAAAGGATGCGAATTCAATAAGAGCCTATTTCTTAAGGGTCTTAAGCCTGTTCAGAAGATACATAAAATCGATAGTCGTGTTTGGAAGCTCAAAGACAAAGACAGGGATGACAAGCACATCAGATATAGACGTCGCATTCATAGTAGACGATACGGATATACAGAAATTCACACTTGAACAGTTAAGGGATAGATTATTCACAAAGATGGCCGAGATAGCGAGGGATTTTTCCGATAAGATACACGCACAGGCATATCCTTTATCGGAGTTCTGGAGCTCCATAATAAAACCAAACCCGGTCATACTCACATTGTTAAGGGACGGCGTGGCGGTTTACGACACCGGTTTTTTCGTTCCTATACAGATGCTGTATAAAACCGGAAACATAATACCAACGACCGAGTCTATAAACAACAACATAGAAAACGCCGAGGGACTGATAATGCTTGCGGAGAACGTATTGAGCACAAAACTCAGCCTGGATCTCTATAATTCGGTGGTAGCTGCCGGCCAGGCGCTTTTAATGGAGTACGGTTATCTACCGCCTGTTCCAAAGCAGGTGGCAAAGGATCTTGAAGAGATTGCCGTACAGAAAGAGAAGGTACTTACTGCGGAGGACATAGAAAAGGTGGACGATATAGTGAAATGGTTCAAAAGAATAGACCACGGCGAAGTGAAATCAATAACCGGGGAGGAATTTGATAAAAAATTGAAGGATGCAAAGTATATAATCGAAAAAATAACAAAAATAATAGATAAATTAAGGGACAAAGAAGGAAAGCTCAAGCCCGTAATAGACAAGGACCTGTTAAAACAGGCGGACAAAGAAGTAACGGATAAATACATGCAGAAGGAGGAATGATATGGCAAAACTTTTATCGTATAGAAGAGGAAGAAAAACGCAGAAGATGAACCAGGCTATAGCAAGCATAGAAAAAGTGGACAGCAGGGAAGCAGCAAAGAAGTTCATCGGCAAAAAAGTGGAGATAGCATTCTCAAAATCCTCAATAAAAGGGATCATAGTAAAGCCGCATGGCGGCAAGGGAAGAGTCGTCATAAGATTCAGAAGGGGACTGCCCGGACAGGCAATGAACAAGGAGATAAAGCTCAGCTGAATTTTGATTTTATAAGGGATTCGAAACTAGCTGTCCATCTAAAACCTTTGCTTGATAAGACTGTTTTGTCCTCAAATTCCCGTATGCTTTTTTCGGGTGTTTTTAGGTAAGAAGCGAGCTCATCTGTGGTGTAGTATGTCACTGTCTCTTTCTCCTTCATTAATTTTTTTAAGTAATCTGTTATTGAGTCATCCGCAGAAATTCTTTTTTTGTTTTTCCCTCTGACAATGTTCAACCCGTATATTTTCATTGTATTTTCTCCATTAAACTCCAGGTCTACCCCGGATTCATGCATTGCGGTCCTGTACATATTCCTTACAAACGGTTTATCAAACATGGGATCAAGCCATAGGCCGCCGGCTTTGACCATCTTTGAACCACAATAACCGCATTTTAAGGACTTTTCCGTGCTTCTGTTCGGACACTTGCTGCACTGGCATATAAAGCCGAGGTTATGCCCGTTATTTATCCTTTCAACCAAAAAGTAGAGCCTTAAGAAATTACCATTAAAATCAAAAAACAGGGGCTTCACGGAAAAATTGAAAGAATTTGCGACTTCTTCCACTTTCTTAATCAGTATCCTTATGCCTATTTCATTGCTGTACGGTGTCTTCAATGAAAACGAGCCGTATTTACGCATGCATGCCTTCTGTGCGCTGCCAAACAGCGCCGCGGTATCGGTTGCGCTCAATCCTATAAAACCTCCTTTCTTTATTAAAGTAAATGCGGTGTTCAGATAAGGCGCCGGAGACCCGAAAGGATCTATGTCGATATAATCGTATTTTTCGGCGGAAACGAATCTTTTTGCGTCCTGTGATTTTATGTCTAATCTTATGCCGCGCAGATTTTTGCCGTTCAATGTAATGTTCTTTTCCAGGGTGTCTATCGATTTTATGTCGTTAAAGACGAACGAAGCGAATTTTTCGGTTTCGGTGCACAGCCTCAGACCGCGCACGCCGCTGCCGGAGAACAACTCTAATCCTTTCAGTTTTTTCTTGCCGCTGCATCTGACAAACAGGACGTTTAAACTCCTGTCAAACTGCCTGTTTGGGTTATAAAAAACTTCGGACTTTCTGACCTGCTTGTTCTCTGCATAGAATCTTACAGCTCCTTCCCTGAAAAGCTCCATAAGTCATATAGGCTTTATTGAATATATTATTAACAGGGCGGTTTAGTCGTCTATTTTAAATCTTTCTTTCAGATTCAGGACGCGGTAAAGTTCCTTGTACCTGTTTCTGATGGTGACTTCCGTTATACCTGCAGCCTTTGCGGCATCCCTCTGCGTCTTCTTTTCCTTGTTTATAAGGGTTGCAACGTAAAGGACTGCGGCAGCGATACCCATCGGGCCTTTGCCGCTGGTCAATCCCTTTTCTTCCGCTTCCTTGAGCAGTTTAACGGCGTCCGAAACGGTCTTGTTTGAAACGCCCAGTTCTGAAGCAAATTTATAGATGTAGTCGCTAGGGGATGTCGGCAGTATTTTAATGCCCAGTTCCCTGCACAGCAGTCTGTAGGCCTTCCCCACTTCCTTCCTTTCGACTTCAAATGTATCTGATATCTCGTCCAGGGTTATCGGTCGGTTGTGTTTTCTAGCCGCAGCGTATAACGCACCGGCAATAACGCTTTCCATTGATCTTCCCCTGACCAATCTTCTGGTTATGGCCTCTCTGTACATTTTAGCAGCCTCCTCCTGGATTATATTTGAAACGTGCAATCTGTTGCTGGCATGCCTTAATTCTGTCAGAGCAAACTTCAGATTTCTTTCGTATGCCGTTGAGATCCTGGGCTGCCATTTCCTTAATTTATAGAATGTCCTTCTGTTTGCATTTGAAAGCTTTATGGATTCACTCGCCTTTCCGATCACGGTGCTGGTCCCCTTGTCGTATTTTGCATAACTTAATGGAGAACCCATCCTTCCCTTTCCTTCGTCTCTTTCATCCTCAAATGAACGCCATTCCCTGCCGTAGTCTATTGTATCTCCCTCTATAACATATCCGCAACTCTGACAAACCAGCTCTCCGGTTGATTTATCGTATATTACAGAATTGCTACCGCATGACGGGCACTTGGCATTATGCTTGCTTGTTACTACTTTCATAAGATTTAAATAGTAAGGTAATAACTAGTATTTAAAGCTTTCTGTTTTAACGTGCCGAAGGTTATATACTGGTGTTTGTGACATCCCATTACAGTTAAAGCCGCGGGCTTTCCGCTAACTATCTGTAAAGGTCGAGCTTACCACTTATATTATAACCACCACCATTTCTTCCTTCTATCCTTATCACTATGCTTTTGATATCTTTCTTTTTTATCTCAAATGTATTTTCAAGGTCGTCAAAAAATGTTTCCGAGGCATCGTTTACTAAGTTCAGCAGTGACTCGGTTACCACTTCCTTTGGTGTTATCTCTCCCGTTAATAGATCTATCTCAAAGGATACCTCCTGCGTTTCGGATATCTGCGGAAGACCGGAGAGGAGCGCATCACCGACATCGGCCGCAAGTTCTCCCAGTTCCTCATCTGATGGCACTTTCATATTTTATTGTATGCCTCCTTCTATTTATTTCCTCTATTCAACCTTCATACCATGATTTGGATTATGGATTTTCATGCTCACACTTTTATAAAATACACACGGAGATTAAACGGCGATGCACGTTGAAGAGTAATCCCCTGCATTTGTAGGAAATATCTCAACAAGGTACTGGGCAGAAGCCGAAGAGGGCAGAGTAATCGTTCCTGAATATGTACCGGAGGTTGTTGAGCCCGTAACACTTGTTATATAGCCGCCGCCCATTGAAAGAATAGTTAAATTAAAGGATGTTCCCACTAAATCACCGGAAAAATTATAGAAGGAAAGAGCATAATCAAGAGTCGCCGTGGATCCCGAAAATGACACTGTGTAAGACTGCTTTATCAATGAAACCGCAAACTTTAAGCCTATCAGAACCTGGTTATTCCCCGCCTCCGCAAATGCATCGTATATTCCACCGCTCAACGGAAGCATGCCGGAGATATTACCGGAAGACTGTGAGATACCCAGCTGCGTGGGAGTCTGCAGCTTTATTATATTGCCGCAGTAAAAGGAATGCCGCGATTCTATCAAAGGAATAGTAATAGGAAAGGTCTGAATTGAACCCGGACCTTGGGAAGCTACATAATTTGCTTCCTTTGCGAGTGAATTTGACACGCTCGTGATCTGACTCGCCACCGAACTCGATGAAAACGAACCGTAAAATAGCATGACGTAAACTAAAAAGGAAGCGATCACAGCCAGACCTATACCCATTATTATGACGTATTCTGTGGAATACTGTCCCTTTTTGGTTATTGCCATAAATATTAATATTGGTTGTCAAGTATTAAATATTGAATGGAAGTAAAAAAAATAAAGATGGCCATTTTCGTGCCCTGGATAAAGAGCAAGGGCGGCGTTGAGAGGGCGATTTTGAAGGTTCTTGAAGATAAAAAATATGACTGTGATGTCTACACGTTTTTTTACGATAAGGATAGGACATTCACTGACTTTAATAGATACAATGTAGTCGTTTTGGGCAGGGCAGAACCAAAGGGATTCATAGGCAGGGGGATCGGCCTTTTTTCCAGGATGATATTTACAAAGATAAAGAATCTTGAAGAATATGATATATTTATGATATCGACCGCAGGGATAGCGGAATTTATAACCTTTAGGAACAGACATAAAAAGACCGTGACGATGTGCCACACGCCATTACGAACGGCGCATACCATGTATGATTACTACAGGAATGAAAACCTGAAAAACAGGGTATTACTGCCCTTGATAATACCCATTTACAGGCTGCTTGAGAGATCGGCATGGAAGCGGATAGATTATTCAATTGTATTCAGCGAGGAAGTGAAGAGGAGGATAGTAGAATATAGACTGCTGCCCGGTGACAGAATATTCAACTTAGGACCGCATGTAAATTATTCAAGGATTAAAAAAGCAAGAATAAAGACAGAAAAAATAATATTTTATCCCAGCAGGTTCATAAAGTACAAACGCCAGGATCTGGCAGTGAAGGCGTTTAATCTCTCGGGAATCGCAAAGTACGGCTTCAAATTAGTTATAGCCGGATTCGCAGAGGATGAAAAATATTTTCAGCGGATAAAATCCATGGAAAGCGGCAGTATAGTAGTCAGAAGCGACCTGTCCGAAGAGGAACTTAACAGATTTTACAGCGGCTGTTATGCCACTCTTTTTCTCGCGATAAACGAGGATACGGGACTTACACCGCTTGAATCGCTTGCATACCATAAGCCGGTAATATCTGTAAACGAGGGAGGGCCTAAGGAATTCATAAAAGATGGAATCAATGGCATGCTTGTGAACGCGGATGAAAAAAACATAGCGGATGCACTCAAAAGAATAACCGATAAAACGTTTTATCTTAAGCTGGTAAAGGGCGCAAAAAACTCTGAAAGATACGATGAGAAAAGATTTACAAAAAACTTAGATAATGCAATCTCAGTAATACTGAAAAAAGATTTATAAGTAAGACAACGTAATACTTTATATGAAGAAAAGAATAACAATAACGATAAACGAAAAGACCCTTGAAAAAATAGACAAAACGATTGACGGGATAAACATACCTAATAGATCCATAGCCATAGAAAGGATAATAAAAGAACAGCTTGAACCCAACAAAAACAGGATCGCATTGATACTGGCGGGAGGATCCGGCACAAGGTTGAGACCGCTGACATACGAGATACCAAAACCGATGCTGCCGGTAAACGGCCGGCCTATACTGGAGCATGTGATAGAGCAGTTGAAAAAAGTAGAGTTTCTTGATATCATAATATCAATAGGATACCTGGGCAGCAAGATAAAGGAGTATTTCGGAGACGGAAGCAAGTTCGGCGTAAGGATAAGGTATTCAGAGGAAACTACTCCGGTAGGAACCGGCGGAGCCATAAAAAAGAACCAGAACCTGTTTCATGATGATTTTATCGTACTGAACGGCGATAACCTGTTTGATTTTGATCTGAATAAGA
>JAJZXE010000008.1 GCA_021802505.1 Nanobdellota archaeon | reverse complement strand
TGGTCTTTAATAACGCGGAAAACACAGCAGCAAATCCAATAAAGTTCAATAATATACCAGGGATATACCCTGTTCTTGTTCCAAAGGATTTATTAAACGGCGTAAGTGAGAAGTTTATACAGACCAACAGCCCGACTTCACTACTTGCAGGAAGCTCGGCAAGTGTGAGTTACTCTACAAATGGAGTCACACCTCCATCAGGAGTAATATATTATGTTCCTATAACAATTTCAAATGCACAGGGGTCATCTACCCCTAACGGTTTTCAGCAGCGCGTTATCATTAATGCTCCTAATTTCGGTTATTATGAAGCCTCAAACATGCAGAATGTGGAATTCTTTTATAGCAATGGTCAGATAATCCCCTCATGGCTTGAAATGGGAAATAACAGCTATTCAAAGACTGTTTACTGGCTTAAACTCAACTCCATAGGTGCATCCTCTTCGGAAGTAATTTATATGGGTTTTGCTGCGCCTTCAGCTAACTTGTTCAATGGGAATACAGTAGGAGAAGCACCACAGCTTTCCCCGACATATGGAGAATATGACAACGGCGGTAATATATTTAATGTATACGCAAACGGCAATACAAAATCAAATGATTTTGCAACATCCGTAGATGAGTCCAGCGGCCGTATAATTCAATCAACAGGGGTTAGCTATCCTGGTTCATATAGCGGCTCTATAAATGCATTCTATGATATCGGGGCTTTTTTCCCTGTTGGATATGCCGGATATCCTGACACAGTTTATAATGCCTCATCCTTATCAAATGGTCCGGCAATAGTAGAAGCTAATTTTAATATAAAAAACGCCGAAGGATCCGATAATGGAGTTATAGGCTTGGGAAATCTGAGTTACATTCCTCCGTCTCCCGCCTGCAGTGGAAGTAGCTGCAGTGGTCAAAATTCGCCGCCAGTTTGGGCGATTGGTACGCAGTCTGGTGGACAGAGCACAAGTTGCGGTAGTGGTGGGTGTTATTTATTGTTTCAGGACTATGATTATGGTCAGTATTTAACCGTAAGTTGTTCAACTGCAAGAGGTCTCAGAACATGTGTGTATGAGAATAATGGTAAATATTCACAGGGCAACAACGAACTGGGAAGTGTAAACGGCAACTGGAATTACGCGGAATTGAGATATGACGGTTCATCTACTTATTATTCATACGTTGGAGGTCTTCCACAATATGTTAATAGTGGTACTGGCGATTCTGCTAGTGTGAATACTGGATTCACTTTTTCCGGCAGCAATCTTTATGTTACTATGGTATCATGGACAAGCTTTGGTGGTTCATATGGATATAACGTTTCTTACAACTGGATGTTCGCCAGAGATTATCCTCCTAATGGAGCAATGCCCTCTATATCATTCGGTTCATTAGAAGCTGCAGGAGTTAATGTCAACTCAGGTAATTCCGGTACATACAGTAAATATTTCACGTGGAACGGCGGCGGCGCAGATGCCTATTACTATGCATCTGGAGGGGCAACATCCGAAAATTATTACCTCACTAATTATGCAGGCGCGTCATACGTTTCCGGCAGTACCGCTTCTTACTGTCCGCAATTAGATTCAACGCTCACGTCCCTATCCACAGGGATCTATTCCATATCCATAACTACAGACGGCGGGGGATACGCTTACTGCGGAGATACGATGGCCGAACTGACTTAATATCCACTTAGAAGAATATAATAAACAATCTTATTTCATTCTTGATCAATAACGCATAATCCGATGCAAGGTAATAGATATTAGAATAGCCGGGATTAAGTTAATCTCGGGCATTTGGAAGTAAAAACGAATCTGCTGCGCAATAAGTGCACTGCGAAATATAATTTAAAAACATTTAATATGGCGCAGCGTTGCTGTTTCTGCCGTTGTTTGAATGCTTTACATTTTTACGTTTAATCTTATCAAGATACTTTATCGTCTTATTAAGCTCATTGTCCAGGACTTTCTCGTTTTTTTCCGAAAAATCCAGCAGATAATTAACATTCAGCAGGACGACTGCTTTTTTTTCATTTAAATATATATTTTCAACTGAGAAAATACTAGTTGGTAATCTGTTGTACATACCCGTTTTTTTAAATCTGTCCGTTATTTTTTCCAGAGTATTTTCTATTTTCAGTATATTATCTGAAGTGAAATCCATGGAGTTTTCTTTAATCAATTCCTTTAGGTTTGTAACTTTACCTGTTTTAGTTATGTATCCCCGTATATAACCATTCGAAACAGAGTCATCTCGTACAAATGCCACCGGTTTTACGCTGTTATCTGGTATTATCTCATTTATTTTCTCCAGGTTTTTGAATTCATACTCAAAATCCCTCTTTAATACCAGGTTCTGTGCATAATCCGAGTACACTGGATTTAAAAGTGCAATATAAGCGGCTGTTCTTATAGTGTACTCTTTTTCATCGCACACGTTGTACCCCTGGTTTATAAGATCATTTTTATCAAGATCCGCTACATCTATGTACTTCCCGCCTTTTCCGTTATATTTTATGAGTTCTTCAAGTTTATTCCATTTTTCCATTTTCAACCACCTTCCTGCTGTTTTTTATTTTACCCGAAATTTTGCCAAATTGGGATAAAATTCCAGCTAAGCCCACTCTTCCTGCATAAGACAGTGCCTTTGCATGAGAACTTACTGTTAAGGATATGGGGCCGTATTTATCTACGTAGCTCCCGCTGCCTAATCCTATCTGAAATTTGTACCAGTTAATAATATCCGTAAGGTTGCCGGCCGTATGTCCCATAATCATACCAACAGGATAATAAGATATGCTGTTAGCCGCCCATGAAACAAGCGCTAGACTAATCATCTGCGGCAAAGATCTTGTTTTTTTGCTGAATTGCAATGGAATAAACGGGGCTGCGAGCATACCCAAATGGAGAAAACCGTAATAGGCATTGTTAACCAGTGAACTGTTATCGGCCGCTGTCACTATAGTAGCACCGTATGCGGCGGCAAACGAGTAAAGCGCTAGATTTCTAAAGTCATAATTCTTTATTTTTGGAAGGGAACTATCCTTATTTTCATTGTATATTTTTTCTAGAAAATTAAGATATCCTTTTGGAGTAAGCTCTAAATTCCCTTTTTCAAATAAAGTTTTAGCCTCTTTCACTGTTTTTTCGTCTTCACTGTAATCTATCAGTTTTTCAAGTTTTACGCCGCTTTTGACATTTTTAGCAGCTGGTTCTGTACCGTAAATAGGATCCGAGACAGTTATCCTATAATATTCTTTATTGTTTTCATAGTTCCCGAAAATAAGCTCTATGTCATTTTTATCCTTATTCGTGTAGATATCGGTGTAAGAGTAGCCTTGTTTGTAGGCTTTATCTAAATATTTGGATAGGTATTTATACAGCGAATCTTCTCCTTTTGCCGGTTTAACAGCAAGCATGCTTTTTTTATAACTGCCCGCTTCATTGCTTAAATTCATATACTTTTAAGATTTTAACGTATATAAATACTTTATCACTATTTAAAAATAATAAAAATTATAGTTATTTAGCTGGTTTGTCTGCACCCAGTTCTGAGTGCTTTTTAATCCCGCGACTGAGTTTGAGAAAGCTTTATATTCTACCTTATCTACTGTATTGTTTTATGAAGTTTACTATAAAGGAAAGAGTGCCATTTAAGACGGCTCTCGCACAGAAAACTAAAGACCGTGAAAAAATCATACGGTTTATACGGAAATGGATAGCTTCGGATCAGTTTGAAAACCGTCAGAGTAAGAAGGAAGAACTGGAGTGGTATACTCCTTCCAACTTAAAAAAGAGCAGTTATCTGCTTTTTTCCGCGGATTCCGCCGATAAAAATACCTTGGGAGTGTGTTCTGCAGAATTCTACGCAAGGAATCTTATCTGGATAGACTGGCTTATAACCGACAGTCAGTACAGAAGGCAGGGAATCGGCAAAGCAATCATTGAAGAGCTCATAGAATACGCCAGGAAAAATGAAGTTTACAACCTGCTGTGCGATTCACTGGTGTCAAATAAGGAATCGAGGAAATTCCTTAAAAAGCTGGGATTCAAAAAAATAGGAAAGATAAAGAAACACTGGGGCAAGCAGGATTACTATCTCTGGGAATATCTGCTCTGATTCATTTTACTATAAGCACGGGTATCCTGCTGATTGTCGCAAGAGTTCGGCTTACCGATCCAAGCATTGCGCCCTTCCATCTTCCCATCCCGCGGCTTCCCACTACTATAATATCTGCGTTCCTTCTCTTTGCTTCTTTTATTATCTGATCCGGAGGGTAACCTTCGCGGTAGGTATACTCTGCTTTGAATCCCCTCTTTTTTATGTAGTTTATGCGCTCGTCCAGCTTGTTTTTTGCCCCGTTCCTTATTTTTTTGATTACGCTGTCATCAACAAACAACGTTGGGTTGGAAAGATATATGGGAGTTATCGCCTGTTCTGTATATACAGGATAGATAGTGCTGTTTCTGTCAAAATTATCCAGCACAAAGTCTATCGCTTTATCCGCATATTTAGATCCATCGAATCCTATGATAACTACCTGTTTGTTTATCATGATATTGTTTGTATCTACGGGCTTTAAAATCTATCACTAAAGCAGGGTTGCGGCCGCGAGGTATGCCGTTTCGGCCCAGAGAAGGCAGCTTATCGTGGAGTTGCCGTTTTTTTCAAAGAACTTATCCGGGTCATCGACTCTCTTCTTCTCAAATATTTCCTGCTCAGGTATTGACCCGTCACTGTTTATTCTCTGTTCAACATAGTTTATTATCTGGTTAGCCTGCTCATTCATCCCTCTGTCAGCGAGATACATCGCATACTGAAGGCCGAGGTGGAACCACGCTCCCCTCCCAAAATACTTATCTAGCGTCCCTCTGTACTTTCCAAAAAATCTGTATCTTATCGGCAAGGAGTCTCCTTGGAAAAGCTCATTTTTTATTATGTCCACCGTATTTCTTTCGTATTTTTCCAGGCCCTCCGGTTTAAACGTATTGAATATCTCTATCTCCTCCGCGCCGACTCCCAGCATGCTCTCGCCGTATTCTATCTTGGACTTGGCCAGGAATTCTCCCTTTTTTTCGTCCGTCGCTATAAAATTTGAAAGAATAAAGGAAGCAATTTCTTTTTCGTCAGCATCACCCAGTGTTATTCCGAGCAATCCTGCTAGATTCTTCGCGCCTTTTATACCTCTATAAACCGAGGATACTGTGTAAGAATCGATGGTCTTTCCGACGTAAATCTGTCCGTTCTGCGTATTCTCCCTCTCATAAAAATAATACTGTTCCCATGCGTCTGCGCACGGTGTGTTATAAAAATTATACATATACCGCGTAATAAAATCCAGGTCGTTCTTTATTTTTTTTACCGATCCGTTTATTCCTTCCGTGCCGAAGTTTCTTACATATTCTTCTGTTGCCATAATTATCAGCGGTGCGGAGTCGTACTGCATGGTCCAGCTTCTTGTTGTTTTGCCCTCATTTACGTCGTTTGTCGCCCGTTTCACGCCGTTTTCATCAACATCAAACCTTGAGAGGATGTGATTACCTCCTAATTTTGACTCCAACTTTGATATGTCCTTCTCGTATCCGTTCATCCTGATCTTTTTAACCTCGTGATCAAGGGCTTCCCACAGCGTGTTTATCAGCTTTGCGTTCAAATCTTTTAATTCAGCTATGTCTTCCCCTAAAATTTTATCAAGGCTGCTTTTTCTGCTGTTCTCTATAAATCTTGTTATGTAATAAGAAGAGTATGCGCTGTCCCTGTTCCACATAAGATTATAGTCCTTATATTTTAAGGAAGCGGGCGTTTTCACCAGCTCCCCTACAGGAATAAAGTGCCTCTTTACTTCCGTAGCGACTTTCTTTATATTATCCAGCCGGTAATCATCTATGTAATCAATAAGTATCTCCGCCTCTTTTCCATTATAGAAATGTTCCGGCATAATTTACTAAGAAACAGGTTACTATATTAGCCTTTCTGTTTAAACATAGTATTTATACCTCCAAAATAATTCAAAATACTATATGAAGAAGGATAAATACTGGCTGTCCATAATATTTCCAATAGCCGCAGTATCCTCCGGTTTCAGCGTCATCATCCCGCTTTACATCCTGGATCTGCATGGAAACGTGATAGATGTCAGCCTTGCTACAATGGCTTATTCTCTCGCAGTCATTCCCGCTTCATTGCTGTGGGGAGAACTTACACAGAGGCTTAAGAGACTGAGGATGTTCATTATATCCTCTGTTATAGGCGTTATACCCGTCATATTTCTCCTTTATTTCATCCGCAGCATAGCTCTCGCAATAGTAATGTATGCGGCTTATGCCTTCGTTCTTACCGCGTCTTCCCCGGCGATAAATATGCTTATAATGAATAAGAGAAGAAATACCGTCCTGCGGTCCTATTACGGTGTGTACGGCCTTATGAGCATAGTCGGCAATGTCATCGGGTACATCCCGGGTATACTGCTTTTCAGCGATGTCATATCAAGGTATCTTCTTATTCTTTTCGCCTTTAATATAGCTTCTTTACTGCTGACCTTCGCTTTTGTAAGCAGGGAAAGAAATAAACCTGTTGTAAATGAAGAGAGTACCCTCCATAAGTTATTTCCGATCCTGAATTCAATAAGCAAATTTCCGCAGATACTGGCCGGACATCACCTTATAATACAGATAGCCCAGGTAAGAAGAAGAAAGAAGAGCATGCGCATACTTACCATGTTTGCAGCGATCTCTCTGGTAAATTTTGGCATATACCTGTTCAACACGTCATACATACCGTTTTTATATTCATTCAGAATTTCATATTCCGATATCTTCCTTATAAGCATGCTGAACGGGGCCGGACAGATACTGATATACAGCTTTTTCATGACCGGAAAAGCCAGAAATACCCTGAGGCATTATTACAGGTTCTCCACGCTTATAAGATCCGGATCTTATCTCATTGCGATTATTTCGGTGCTATCTTTGACCGCCGTCCTTTATATAAATCTTTTTTCGTATTTTGTGGCGGGGCTGGGATATGCGCTATGGAACATCTCCGCATCCGTTATAATCTATGTTAATATCTCCGGAAAAATGGAAGCGCACTATATAGGGCTGTGGTCTGCGATAATAGGTTTATCCGGGGTGATAGGTGCTCTTTTATCCGGTTTTATTTCGTTTTACTTCGGATATCTGCTTACTTTTATAATCAGCATAGCCTTTACCCTTTCCTCGGTGCTTGTTTTTAATCTTGCATACCATGACGGTGAAAAGATAGCCGATTTCGGGAACAGGATTTAACCACGGTCATAAAAAAATGGCAAAAGAACACATTTTCAGCCATTAGAAAGATAAAAATGGTTTAAAATTCTCGTTAAAGTATGTTATCAATGATTTTTTCGGTTATTTTGGATACGGGTTATTCCTGGGCCAGGATGCTGATAGCGCTGGCGATCTCAATGGTGATAGGCCTGTTTACCGGCATAGCTGTCGCCAGGTCTAGGATTCTCAACAGGCTCATAATGCCGCTGGTAGATGTTTTGCAGACCCTGCCGATACTCGCATTCTTCCCGTTTGCAATATATTTGTTTGTATTCTATCTGCCGGGATCAATAGGGATAAACGCTGCCGTCATATTTTTAATAATAACCAGCATGCTGTGGAACCTGATATTCGGGGTATACCAGGCCGTAATCTCCCTGCCGTCGGAATACGGTGAGCTTTCCAGGATAGCTGGGTTGAACTTATACCAGAGGCTGAAAAAGATTTTTGTGCCCGCAGCACTGCCCAGGCTGTCGGAGCAGATGAGTCTGTCCTGGGCGATAGGCCTTTTTTATCTGGTGACCAGTGAAATCTTCTCAACCGGCACGAAAAATTATGCTGTAGTGCACGGCATAGGAGTGGAGTTTGTAAGAGCCGCAGCGACCGGCAACTTTTATCTGTATGTATACTCGATAATCGTCTTTGTAATGTTCGTAATAGCCACCCGCCTGCTTCTCTTCGAGGGTTTTGACAGGTTTGCAAACCGTTTTTATATAAATGAGTACAAAAAAAGAAAAAGAGACAGGTTTACATTTAACGGGTTATCGATGAAATTTTCTAAGTTTAAAATTAAGAACAAAGACCTGCTTTTAAGGGTATCGCGCTATGTCGTCTATGTTATTATTGCCGCTGTTATTGCATTCACAGCAATAAAACTCGTTCATTTTGTAAATATCTCGCTCGCTTATACACTAATAAAATATGAGGGTTATTCGGTGCTTTCTCTCGCCTTTTCATTTCTGAGGGTATGGGGCGCTTTTCTGGCCATACTTCTGGTCTCCATACCGCTCAGCATCCACGTAATATTCCTTTCCAAAAAGATAAAGAAGTATATGCTGGTCTTCCAGATAATAGCATCGATACCCGCGACCATACTGCTGCCGGCGATCGCCGAAGTGGCGTATGGGAATTCCAATCTGCTGGCGTTTATAATATATTTTTTAAGCGGTTTGTGGTATGTCATATTCAGCATCGTTGCGACTACAAAGTATCTGCCGTCAAACATTGACGAAGTCAAAAGGATATTCCACTTAAACGGGATTATCGCATGGAAGAAAATATACCTGAAGGCAGTGATTCCCGGCG
Source organism: Nanobdellota archaeon (assembly GCA_021802505.1). Taxonomy (GTDB): domain Archaea; phylum Nanobdellota; class Nanobdellia; order Parvarchaeales; family Parvarchaeaceae; genus Parvarchaeum. The sequence goes on along the minus strand of JAJZXE010000008.1, from coordinate 25,457 downwards.
TGATAACCGGCGCCGTTACGGGCATAGCGGCGGAATGGAATGCAAGCATAGTAGCCGAGTATTTCTCGGTAGGAAACGGAAAGGTACTGACTTCCGTCAGTGTGGGTATGGGTAAGGCACTGAACGTTGCGCTGGCGGACGGCAATCTTCTTTTAATGGGAGTTCTGCTGGCAAATATGGTTGTAATGATAATACTTATAAACTATTTCGTATGGCGCAGGCTATATAACAAAGTAAATTCTGTTTATTCTTAATATGGTATTTTTAAAAGTCGAAAATATAAAGTTTTCTTATCCTAAAAGCAGCGTTACCATACTTGACAACATCTCTTTTTCTTCCAGAGAATTCGAGTTTATCTCGATTATAGGTCCTTCAGGCTGTGGAAAGAGCACTCTTCTGCGCATAATGGCCGGTCTCATCGGCGCAGGCGGCGGGAGGATATTCCTGGATAACTCCAGAGTAGCCAGCCCATCAAATAAGATATCATTCGTTTTTCAGGATTTTGCGCTTCTTCCGTGGCTTTCCAACCTGGAGAACGTAAAGCTGGGCCTTGCATCAAAGAACATGCGGGAAGAGGAGAGAGAGCGGATTTCTCTGGAGATGCTGAACAGGCTGGAATTGACGGGTTTTGAGGACGCCTATCCGAACGTTTTAAGCGGGGGGATGAAGCAGAGGGTGGGGCTCGCCAGGGCTCTGGTATCTAATCCAGAGCTTCTCCTGATGGATGAGCCGTTCAGTTCTTTGGATGAACTTACCGCAAACAGCCTCCGTAAAACCGTTATAGAGGTTTTAAAGGACAGGAAGGCACTGCCGAAATCCGTAGTAATGGTCTCGCACAACATTGAAGAGGCAGTAGAGATGTCCGATAAGGTAGTAGTCCTTTCGAACAAACCGACTTACGTCAAAAAAATAGAAACCATCGAGATAAAAAGACCGAGGGATAAGGGCAGCAGGCTCTTCAGGAAAAAGGTGGACGAGATATACTCAATTTTTGCCGGTTAACCTTTTAGTAGGCAGGTGCCACACATCATTTTCATGATCATATGAAATCAAATTAAGCCTTATGCCTATTACCAGCAGATCCCTCTTGAATGCCTCTATACCCGCCATATTGTCCCTGTAGCTGATCAATCCTCTGTTTATGAGTATATGAAACAGTTCTGTTGTGGATATTCCCTTGTTTTTTCTTATTTCTTTTATTATAATTGAAAACGGTTCCATTCCGGAGATCTTCCTGCTTATTTCATGGTTTATCTCGTGCGAATTCCTTTTTTCCAGGGTTTTATTTAGCACTATCATGTTCTTTTGTATTTTTATGAATCCTAATATCCTGCATGCATCCAATATGTTTACAAGGTCGTCAATCTGCTGGAACGACTCGTCGGACAACTCTTCGAGGGATAGTTCATCTCCGTGTTCCTTAAGCAGCGATATCAGGCCCTGTATCTGCCCTATCTTGGTGTTTAGCGGAAACGGCTTTTCCATAACTGTAATAACAATCCTCGGTATTTATAAATGTGTGAGCGGGAAAACTCATGATTTAAATCAGGGAATGGAAGCCCACGGCTTTAGCCATGCGGAGAATGTCACGGGTAAATTTGGCGAATTGAAGGATTTTGCTAAATTTAGTGCCCATACAAAATAAGCTTTTCGGAGATACTGTAGAAAGACATTAATAGACAAGTGCAGGAGTACTTTTGAGGATTCTATAAACAGTTATTTCCTCGGGCTTGTTTAGCTGACGAAACAGTCGGTTTCAGATAGACTCTAAAACAGCCTTTACTTCGTTTAACATCAGTGTAACTGGCGGCTGATAAGTGGTGTCGATGCTTTCCTTTTCGTAGTATTTGGTGTTCTTGAGCATAAACGCGATTTGGGCGGGTATGTAAGAAAAGACGTCGATGTCAAGTTCTTTCCCTATTTTCTTTATATAAAATTTGTATTTTTCCAAATCGACGGCGAGTTTCAAACCGCGCCATAGATCGTATATATCTTTGAGCATATTTCTGTCCGCCATCGCCATCGTTTTACTCGCCAGGAGATATTCCAAACTGTATGACGGTACCGCCAATGGGGGTATAAGGTATCCGTAATAGTATAAGAGATCTTTGAGTATCTTTTTGGATGGCATTTCATCCGTTTTTTTCGGCACCGCCCAAAGGTCAATATTTATCCCTTTTAACCTCATTTTTGAGCGACCCCTCTCATGATAGCGGGCGATTACCATAACGCCGCCCATTTTTTCGATCGCTTTGACAGTATCGGGGTAATTGTAACAAAAGAGGTCTATATCGTAGGATAGCCGTTGGTCCTTGCCGTAATATATTTTGTTCATGGCAGTGCCGCCGTAGAGGCCGACCAGCTGTTTTTCTGCTTCTAGCCTTGGGAACAGCTCCATCATTGTGTCATAAGTCTTTAAATTCTCCTTTATTCTCGGAGTGGAGATACCGGTGCGGGACGCTATCGCCTCAAAATCTAATTCCATTTTTCCATCTTGTCACGTTGAGTCCGTCAAAAATCTTCCAGTTGCTATCATAATTATCAAAAACATGGCCGTAAAAGAACGAAACCCCCTTCGCTTTGTCACTCATCTCTTTCAATTTGGACACAAACCACCCCGGAGCGATCCCGTCGAGGAGGTGGCCGGTCCTTCTTATCACTGTGGTATTGGAGTCCGTTATAAACCCCAGTAATTCCTCCCAATCCTTCTTCTTCATTGTATCATATCCTAGAGCTCTATATAGGTATTGGAAATCCGCGTACTTAACCCTGTACAACATGTCAAATATGGTTTTGGGAAGCGTGGAGACGAGTATCTCTCTGCCGTCCTTTTCAACTATGGTCGTTCCCCAAAAAAAGTTTGACACGTTTATCGGAGTTATTTTCTTGTCCAAAAACCTAAATGGCCGTTTGTAGGTGTTGGTGCACACGTACACGTCTGCATCCATTTCCTCCTTTAAACCGAGAATAAAAAGCGCGGAGGATAAACCGATGTAACCGTTGCATGCCAGTGTCGCGACAAAAAAAGGATCCCCGGATTTAGTGTAAAAATGCCTGTCAACCTTAAACAGCTTGTGTTCGGACAACAATTTACCAAGCGAATATCTTATCGACCTTTTGCTCCTGCCATCTAACACCCTCCCGAGGGTTGCTACATCAAAAAAATCCGGTAGTTCGTCTGCGTTGATTATTTTTCCCATAAGTTACACTTTTTGTTAATTATTATAAGAAAAATCTACAATAAAAACTTTTTGTAAGGAGGGTGAGCAGGAAAACTCACGGTTTAAGTCCTATTAAGTCATAGGATGAAAACGAATGGGACTATATAAGTAAAAAGAGGCTACAAATACAGAATATATCCCTCAAAAATGTAGATAAATTAAGTACATGATTAGGTCTCTACATCATATAAAGCTGATACAAGCATCGTCAAAGAAACAGGAACTACACCTCCCTAAGAAAGGTAGAAAACTTCCGGCAAAGGGTGAAAGCCCGCAGCTTTAGCCGTGTTTGGTGATGTCACGTTTTAAAATATCCTTAAATAGTATGGATTGATTAACTTGCTATGTCAGTGCAGATGAAAATTTTTAACGGAGATGCATTGGGCATCTTGTTTGTGATCTTCATACCTGCGGTAATCGGTTATCTCGTTTCAATCGTGAATGTCTATGCGGGTCTAATCACAGGAATATTCCTTTTTCTGGTGTTTCTGGCCGCAGCGATAAGAATAGTAAACCAATGGAACAGAAAAGCGGTTCTGTCATTTGGAAAGTACGTCGGGATAATGGGGCCGGGCATACACATAATCATTCCTTTTATACAGACTACGCCGGTAACTCTCGATTTACGTGTTATAAATACCATCTTTAAGGCAGAGAAGACGCTGACAAAAGACAATGTTCCGGTGGATGTAGATGCACTGCTCTTCTGGAAAGTTCTTAATTCGGAAAGTGCGGTTTTGAACGTTCAGATATACAAAGAGTCAGTCCAGCTTGCGGCGCAGACGGCATTGCGTGACATAATAGGAAAGACGGAACTGTCCGAAATGCTGGCCGGCAGGGATGTAATAGGAAAAGACGTGAAAAATCTCATACAGGAAAGAATAACAGACTGGGGGATAGAGGCGATATCCGTAGAGATCCGCGACGTAAGCATACCTCCGGATCTGCAGGATGCAATGGCAAGGGTGGCCGTTGCGGACAGGGAAAAACAGGCAAGGGTTAAACTGGCGGAAAGCGAATCACTGGCTGCGGATAAAATAATAGAGGCAAGCGAGAAATACAAGAGAGACCTGTTCGCGATGCAGCTCCGTTCCCTTAATATGATGTATGAAATAAGCCTGAACGGCAAGAACTTAATGGTTTTTGTTCCGACTGACAGCAAGGGTTTCAGTATTCCTACTCCTTTGGGTGTGGAAGGCATAAGGGGACTTTTCGATAAAAGCAATAATAAAAATGCTTCTCAAGACGAAAAGAAAAAGACAAAAAACAAGGAAAGCAATCCTTAGATTTACAATATTTACAAAAATTACAATAAAGTCAGAAACTATTTAAATTAGGAGTATACCTATATATTCTATATAAAGGTCAGCGATGGCAATAAAACGGATAAAAAGCGGGATAAACGGTCTGGATGCAAAGATAGACGGCGGCTTTGAGGAAGGCTCCATAATCAGCATCATAGGGGGACCGGGCTCCGGAAAGTCTCTTATAGGAATGTCATTTCTTTATGAGGGTCTAAAGAACGGACAGACGTGTCTGTTTGTTTCCTTTGAAGAGCAGGAAAGAGATATCGTCTTGGACATGGAGAGCATAGGCTTTGAAAACGTTAGGAAACTACTGGAGGATAAAAAGTTTATTATAACGTTTAATTCACCTATAAATTTTGAGTATCTCGGGGTACTGGACTTGATCAGGGAAAACAAAGTTTCAAGAGTAGTTATCGATTCTCTGTCCGCCATTTCAATGTACATGGACGATAAGGGTAAATTTAGAAAATTCATGCTGGATCTGGTCACGGAGCTTAAGAAATTGAGTGTGACGGCGATAGTCACGGATGAGCAGCCGCAGATTTCCGACAGTGATATTATGTATTTTAGCGGTGAATACTTATCAGATGCGGTGATCAAATTGTTTTATACCGGATTAGGGGGAGATTTTGACAGAAGCATGCAGATAATCAAGATGAGGAGGACGAACAATGACAGGTCAATGTTACCGATGAGGATAGACAAAGGCGGTATATATGTCAAATGACGATTCATCCCAGGATTTTTTGAACGAAATGTTTTTGACTAAAAATGTAAAATTTCAGGATAATAGGCTGCTTTTGATGGGCCGGCCCGGAATCTTGCTTAATATGGGTATCTTTTCTTCAGTCGCAGGGCTGTTATTGAAATATGGCAAAAAAAAAGATTTATACGATGCAGGGTATTCAAGTGTAACGCCATTGGTTCAAGCTTACAAGAAGATATTTAATGAAGATAATAAAAAGACCTTTGACTTTTTATCTAATATTATACTATCCAGCGGTTTTGGAAAATGGAATTTTATTTTTGAAAAGGATTCTGTAATAACATCCACACCCGTTTCTCCTTTCGCGGAATCATACTTAAATACTTTTGGCGCTGCAAAAGAACCAGTCTGCTTTTTTCTGGCCGGCGTTTTATCTTCCTTTTTTGATAATTTATTCGGAAAAAAACACACGACAGAGGAAATATATTGTAAAGCAGCCGGAAGCAGCGAATGTAAATTTATATCTAAAGTTACAGAGTAATATGGAAAAACCATCGATTGAAAACACGTTGAAGAAGGCAAGGGAGATAGCTTTTTATTCCGAAAACTATAAGTTAGCAGATTTTAAAAATAAAAACGTCATAATCTCTTTCCTTGAAAACAGCAGGATACTGACCGGAGAGGATTTTTTGGACGATAATTTCTATAAGTTTATACCTAAAGATAAGGCTAATCTGTCACTGTTTTTAACTTCCGGTTCTACAGGCAAACCTAAAATAATACCGACTACGTATGATGATCTTAATTTATTCGGATATGGTTTCCATCTCATCTACCAGGAGGTTCTGGGCGAGGATCCATCGATAATCTTCAACATCGCTGCTCCGAGGCCTGCAATAAGCGGCGCAGTTCTTTCTTCTTCTATCACCCATTCAAATGCGATAGAAATAGACCAAGGTCCCGGCCAAAATATATTTGACTTATTTGTATATGCAGACAAGATACTGGGAGCAAATCCCAATCTGAATAAAAAAATCCTATTAATAGGTTTCCCATCCCTTCTTTTTAGGCAGATATACGGATTGGACGAAGAAAGACGCAGAAAACTCAGGGAAATCGCATCGAAGAATGAAGTTTATGCACTCATCGGCGGCGAGCCGTCCGATATTGAGAGATCCAGGCTTTTGCACAAGTTTCTGCCGATGAAGGGTTTGATAAATTTTCTCGCTTCGACTGAAAGGCTGACGGGCTACAAGTTCTATCCGGAGAGTCTCTTAAATGATGATACTTTAAAAGATACCTATGTATTCAAGTTGGGCAGATACGGCAATGAGTTCGGTATACTGTCGGACGGCAAATTAATTTACTCTCTTGATGATGAGAAAAAAGGTTTGTCCGGCGATTTAATTGTAACCAATAAGTGCTTTAAGAACAAAATCCATATGCCTTTGATAAATTACAATACCAAAGAAAACGTCAAATTTTTGGGTATAGACAAGGATTACGTTTATTTGGAATTTTTGGGAAGGTCAAATAAATTAATAAATTTCTCTGTTTCAAAGTTAAATGACATAATCGCAGACAATGTTATAGCCTCGACTGCCAGGAGATTCAATCTTGGGGAAGGTTACGCAGAATTAACAAGGGAAAACGGGGTGGACAAACTCACCTTTTACTTTTACAAAAATGCCTTTGAAGGCAGTAAAGACAAAGTGCTAGAATACCTGATAAGCAAACTTTCCGAGCAGGAGATGGAAATAAAATACGTCCTTGAGAAAAAATTGGGTTTGTTACGGCTGGAATTGACCGAAAAAGACAAGATACCCTTCTATGACCCGAAGGTCCTTAAATCCGCAAAAATAGTCGATAAACGCGGTATAAGCGCTTACTGATCTCTTCCGGGATCTGACAATCCATCTACAGATTTGAAGAATCTTTTTGGTTTAGCCCTGCCGGCATAGTCCTCGTCTTTGATCAGAAGAAGTTCCGGCTCTGCAACGATCAGTTTTATTCTGCCTCTATCACCGTAACCAATTGCAGTTTGATTTTTATCGTTTATCTTGATTATCGTTGCGGGGTAAGCCGGGAAATAATCAATCTGCTGCAGGTCTTCTGATAAAAACCCGATAGAGGATTTTCCGGCGTAGTGGCCGTACATAGGTATGATCTTATTTTTGTAGTTCTTTTCCGCATCTATTATTCCCTGCGGGGTTATCGTTGTACCGGATAACTTGAGTACATCGACTTTTTGCAGGTATTCTTTTGGCAGGATACCCAGCATTTCCATCGCGTTCGGCATTAAACCAACCTCTTCCCTGTAAAGTGCGTCTACCGTATTTTTAATTACCGGTGATATCGCTCTGGCGAACTCTTCCTTACCGAGCAGTTTTAATCCCTTGGTTTCGAAACCGTTCCCTATGTAATCCATATTGAGCATGTCTGCGAGGATCTCGTGCTCCTTCTGATATGCTCCGTTGGGACCGGTCGCTAACAATACTTTTCCTGCGATTTTTCCAGCTGGGAACTGGGCTTTTATTCCTGTGTATTCGTCTACAGCCGATAGAGTGAGAGATTCAGCGGAGTGATACACTGTTTTCGCTGGTCCGGTGGTTCCCGAAGACGAACTCTTAAATAAGTCCTGGATATTTGCAGCCTTAGGCATGTAAAAATCCCTATATCCCGTTTCCTGTTTAAGCAGGTCTGTATCTGCATCTCCAAGCAGGTTCAATAGCCCGTCTAAGCTGTCCGCATCATCGATTTTCCCTGCGGTTATATTATTTGCTTTCGCCCGGTCAATCCAATACTCTGATCCGCTGTCTTCATTTATATGATATTTAGCAACTTCCTTTAACCATTCCAGACTGCCGTTTTCATAACTGCCGCAGTTTAATGAATCTTTGAGTGCGTTTTCAAATCCCTCCCACAGGCCTTCAAATGAACTTTTACCGAGGCGTTTCTTAACGTTATTTATATAATTCTTCATTCTTTAATAGTGATTACTTTAGATATAAATACTTTACCATCTGAGTCAATTGATTTATTACGTAAATGCATTAAACTGCAATGATAACGGAGGAATTAAGCGGGAATAAGAGGATAATCTTTTTTTCCGTGGTTTTGCTTTATTTCATGGTTGGTTTCATCCTCATCCTCGTTTTTTTAACCAGGTATTTCGGGCCTAACGGAGCGAGTTTTATCGGGATAGTATATCTTGCCGCCGGCTGGCTGTTTCTTTACAGGTGGAAGGGATTATTTAAAGTAATGAAGATAAAGTATAAGTAAAATAATCCGTAATAACCTCGAGTATTTTCAGGATTTTATTCTAACTTTGCCAACAAAGATTTTATTGGCAGATTAAAACAGAAGCATTTAAGTATATTCATGCATAAATAAAGTTATAGCGGTAGAAATGGCAGAGGACACAGAATATTTTTGACGTTTTAAATTTTATTCCAAAAGATATGAAAAAAATAGATAAAAATCAGTCAAAAATCTCGTTCATACACATAGTCCTGACCATAATGATTATAACCTTTTCGATCCGGGCAAGCAACAACATGCTCACCACCTCCATTCCTCTTCTGGTCAGATACTACTTCGGGTTCTCACAGACAGAAGTAGGGCTGATCGCGGCGCTGCTTTCATTCACCACATTTTTAACGACTGCCTTTCTGAATGCAAGGATGTCAGCCGAAAGAAGGAGGCTGGCGTTTATACTTTCAAATCTTATTTACATGCTTGTATTTTTAGGGGTGTGGGTTTCCAATTTTTATAGCATATGGCTGTTATCCGCGGTCATGGGAGTGTTGCTGGGGTTTTTAATGCCGAATATAATAACTTCAGCCGGACTTTTCAAAGACCTGAAGACAAGAAACAGGATATTGTCCCTTTATACCGTCATATTAAGCTTCAGTCTTATAATCGGACCAATGATAGAATCCGAACTTTTGAATTTTATAAGCATACGGCAGGCATTTCTTGTATTTGCCCTGTTTGGATTGGTCTCGTTTGTTCTTTCCCCTTACCTGAGATTTCCGGTGGAGAAGAAGAAAAAAGTAAAAATAAGGGTGTTTTCCAATTACGGGTTTCGTTCCGCGCTTTTTAATATAATGGCGTATAACATCCCTTTTGCGGTTTTGATAGCCTTTGCAGGCATATACGAAAAGGACACATTTGCCATATCCTTCTCGTTGGTCACGCTGATATTCTCGCTTTTCTTCCTCACATCTTTTTTGTCCAGAATCTATCTCTCGTTTAAACCCGTAAGCAATCTAAAGTTCGTGATGAATTTTACCATACTCTTGACATTTATAGGGATAACAACAATGCTGTTGTCTAAAGACCTCACAGTATTTATAGGCGCATTTCTTATCCTGGGTATACCCCACGGGCTCGCTTATCCTACCTCCATCGTGACTATCGGAAGATCTTTTAGCACTAGGTTTAGAAACGCGGCGAACAGCTATTTTTTTGCAATAATGATGTCAGTCGGCGTCATCCTGCCGACACTGTCGGGATTTTCAATAGACAGGGTAGGTTTTAAATCCACTTTCGTATTTATACTCGTTATAATAGCGGCGCTGTTTATCCTGAATAATCTTAATTTTAGGAGGTGGAGATACAGTTTATGACCAGAGTTTTAAGAATAAATGAGAAAAATATAGACCATAACAAGATAAGGTATGCTGCAGAACAGATAAAAAAAGGAAAACTGGTTGTTTTTCCCACCGAAACGGTTTATGGGATAGGCGCGAGCGCCTTTGATGAAGAGGCCTGCAAAAAGATATTTGAAGTAAAGCACAGGGCAGCCGACAACCCGTTAATAGTGCATATATGCGATTTCAGGCAGCTGCAGTCCATTGCAGCCGTTTCACAGAATCTACTGGATAAAATAAAAAAAGTATGGCCCGGGCCCGTTACATTTGTTTTGAAAAAGAAGGTGCTGCCGGATATAGTGACCGCTGAGCTGGATACCGCAGCGGTCCGCATGCCCGGCAATAAAATAGCCCTGGAATTGATACGGGAAAGCGGCGTTCCAATAGCTGCGCCGAGTGCAAATATCTCCACATTTCCAAGTGCAACCGAGGCCAGGCATGCGATCAAGGATTTTAATGGCAGGGTCTCGGTAATAATCGACGGCGGCCGTTCAAGATTCGGACTGGAATCGACGGTCATAAATCTAAGCAGGAAGCCGTATACTCTTTTAAGGCCGGGTGCGTACGATCTGAAAGACCTGGAAAGAGTCTTTGGGCGAATAATTGTACCAAAGAAAATAAACGACACAAAGAAAAGCGGTAAAGTCCTGTCTCCGGGCATGAAGTACCGGCACTATTCTCCGAATACCAGGCTGGTTCTGTTCAGCGACAACGATTTGATATCTGAAGCGGTTAGGCTCGCAAAACTGAATAAGTTGAGGTTTGCCCTGCTGTGTTCAGAGGAAACGGCAGTAAACTTCAGGAATGAGAGGGTAATAATACTCGGAAGCAGAAAGGATTTAGGGAGCATAGCCAAAAATTTATTTTCTTCCTTAAGGAAGTTGGATACCTTTAATGTAGACATCGGTTTTATCGAGAGTTTTGATGAACACGGAATCGGATTACCCATAATGAACAGGCTAATAAAAGCATCCGTAGGAAACATCGTAGGACACCGCGGTGATTTACTTAAGATATTCAATTCAGGATAACCGTCCGGTTTCATTACCTTTGATTACATAAGAAAGCTCTAGAAAGAAAAATCCGAATATGGCAGTATATATTATCACGCCCAAAATCCCGTACTTCACGTTGTTTATACCCGCTGCGAAGAAGTAGAAAATCAACAGCAGCACATTCGCGGAAAGCAACAGCGTAAACAATCCGACGACATTTTTTGATAACTTAATCCTGTATATAGCGACTACCGTGTTTTTATAAAAATATCTGGTAAATCTAAGCAGTGAAAAAAGCACGAATGAGGTGCTTGCGATTGAAAGTATGCCTTCTATTTCCAGTATCATATGAACCTGATAAACTCCCTAAACCATAGAGCTATGACGTATGATATCAGAAGATAAGCGATTATTCCTATAATCTGCGAAACCACAATAACAGGCAGCAGGGATAAAAACTCCCCGATTATGTACAGAGAAAACACAAACAAAGAGATTACCGTTGCAGCCATTAGTATCTCCACCTGCTTTTTCGATTTTTTCAGGTTTATTGCCCATGCAAAAAGCGGGGCTTTGTCTTTTCTGTGCTTGTTCAGTATATAGATTATCAATAATGAAAGTACCGCTATGACTCCAACGTTGACAAGCTCGAATATTCCCCACGCGGCTTCAAATCCGTAAAATAAGTCCATTCTTATTTAAAATCCCGATTAAATTTAATATTATGTTTAGTACTTCAGATAACTTCTCTTCTTGAATAATTAAAAAATGCTATGGAGATGAAGATAGCCGTATAGACCAGCATGATTATTGCAGCCTCGTAAGCATAAGGCATGTAATAAAAGAAGTAATTACCGGGATTCACGTGCAGCGGGTGAGGAACCGTTATTGTACTGCTTATTATCAGTCCGGCATAAGGCAGAAAGAACCACGGCTCTATCCCGATAAATTTTCCGAAGACGGCGAATACAAACACAGCAAGCAGCGAAAATGTCAGTCCCGTGGAAAGTGGGGTGGATTTCTCCTTTGAAGATGAGCTTACTCCGACTATGAATGAAATGAAAGACAGTGCGTATAAAAAAGCGAATCCGAGGGATAAGAGCGCATCCGGCATATACATCCTGTATAACGCAAAACCTGATAGAAAACCCGACAGATAAAGTATCAGTAACGGCAGTAGCATGAGGGAGAAACAGGCGAGCAATCTCGCGGTTATAATGGTCTTTCTGTCTACCGGTTGAGATAACACCAGTAGGCCGGTCCTGCCGCTAAAATCCATGACTCCTACATCAGCGGATAAATTCGTAGCAGCCAGCCCTATCATCAGCCATATTATCAGGCCGAGGCTCTCAAAGAACTCACTGCTGTCAAATGCCGCTTTTACGGAAAGGAATGAAAACAATGTAATTATTATCACCGAAAGGAGGGAGAACGCAGTCATTGCGCTTTTTCCCCGCCTGAACTGGCTGTAAAACACGGCGAGAAACGCAGTTTTATCCATGGTTCCTCCCCACTATATTCAGATAGGCGCTTTCAAGGCCCTTTTCTCCCCTTCCTTTTCCGAATTTTTTTATGATCTGTTTGATTGGACCGGTGGCAATAATCTTTCCTTTGTCTATTAAGATCAGATAATTGCACAGTTCTTTTACCTCATCCATCAAATGCGAACTCAGCAGGATCAGCTTTCTTTTCTTGAGTTTTTTAAGCAGCTCCTTTATATCATGGCTTTCTGCGGGGTCCAGTCCGCTGGTCGGCTCGTCCAGCAGTATTATATCCGTATCCGGCAAAAGCACCGCGGCTATCACAACCCTCTGTTTGTTTCCCTTTGACAGTTCGCCGCATTTCCTGTTTAAATCCTCAAGGGAAAGCTCTTTTTTAAGCGAATTTATCCTGCTGTCAAGGATGTCTTTTTTTACTCCCCTGAGTCCGCCTATAAAGGACAGAAATTCCTTTACTGTCATATCGGGATAAGGCTCGGGTACATCTACCAGTGCGGACACGTATCTAAGTGTTTTTTTGTAATCCCTGCTGTCTATGCCGTTTATCAGTGCCTGTCCTGAGTCCGGCCTGATCAGATTGGTAAGGATCTTTAAAGTCGTGGTCTTTCCTGCTCCGTTTGGACCGAGATAGCCGGTGATTCCATATCCTTTGATTTCAAAGCTTACATTCTCTAAGATATTATTCTTACTGATTTTTTTAGTCAATCCGGTTAACTTTATCTCGGGCAGGTTTTTCACCATAAACCAATAAATTACATTTCATTAATTAATACATGCCATTTAAATCATTGAAGTTAAAAGCAGCATGCAAAAGTTTGTATCTCACGGAAATAAACGCGGTAAGTCATTCCAGTCTTTTTATTATGTGGTAACCGAACTGCGTCTTCACAATCTCGGACACCTGGCCTTTTTGGAGGGAAAATGCGGCTTTTTCAAATTCCTTTACCATGATTCCTCTGCCGAAGAAACCCAGATCACCGCCTTTTCTCCTGGATGAATCAAGCGAGTATTGCTGCGCTAATTTTGAGAAGCTTTCTCCCTTCTTTATCTTATCCAGTATCTCCTTTGCCTGGGATTCTTTCTGTACCAGTATATGTGCACACCTTATCTTGTCTGCCATACAATCTCGTTTCATCCATATAATTTATATTTATAGCACATGCCGTAGGGAGTACGACAACATGCACAGAGGCATTTATCTGATTTATCGCTTATCTTTAGCTGTCTGTAACCGAATTACGCAACCGAATAGCTTATGTGATAAAGTATTTATATATAGACTGTATACAGATAAAAAGAGGTTAATTTATGAAAACGGTGATGTTAAATGATGAGGTATACAATAACCTGTCTAAAATAAAGGGCACAAGAAGTTTCAGCGAACTGCTTAAAGAACTGCTTCAGAGCTCTGAAGAGTACAAAACCAGACTTTTAGAGAGCATAAAAGGAACATTGACAGAAGAGGAATCTAAAGAAGCAGAAAAGGTGGTAAAGAAAATCCGAGAGCACACTAAAGTTAGGGATTTATGAATGTTTTGCTGGATACTTCGGTAATAATTGAACAATTGAAAGGCAGTGAAGACGTGAATAGGTTTATAACTACAAATGAAAGTAACAATATAAGTGTGTTAAGTATCTATGAGACTCTTGTCGGGATAAAAGATAAAGCTAAGAGAATAAGGGTGAAGCAGTTTTTCGAGTCATTTCCTCTGCTAGAATTTTCAGCAATGGACGCAGTCAAAGCCGCTGAAATCCATGAAATATTGGCTTTGAAAGGCAGTGTAATAAATACAATGGATGTATTACTCGCAGCCCAGGCATCAGATAGAGGTTTAACAGTCTTAACCAAAGATAAAGATTTCATTAAAATAAGAGACATCGCAGGAATAAATTCCGTAATAATCAGCTGAAATTCTAATGCAAAGTTATTTATAGATTTTTGCGTTGTTTAGTTGAACGAAACCTACGCGAAGAACGGGAACACATTGGATTGCAGCAACATGTTATTGAATTGAGGGTGACTATCAATATAATTTATATTTATAACACATGCTATACTAAGATGGTAAGGTTGTTGGTAAAAGGCCTGAGCAAGCAGTACAAAGGGAATAAAAAAAAGAAGAAGGAGCTGGCCCTGAAAAATATTAATCTTGACCTGGATTTAAACGGTATATTTACACTGATAGGCAGGAACGGTGCGGGAAAGACCACTTTTATACGGATACTGGCCACCGAGTTATCGCCGACCAGAGGAGAAGTGTTTTTAGACGGGATAGACGTGATCAACGACCCAAAGCTTATCCGCAATAAAATAGCAGTTATTCCTCAGGAAGCAGCGTTGATACCGTGGATGACCCCTAAAGAAAATATATATTCATACCTGCTCTGGAGAGGGTTAAGCCTTTCTGAAGCCAAAAACAGGACGAAGGAAGTGCTCTCGAGGTTTAAGCTGCAGAAATATGCGGACAAGCTGCCTAGGAAATTATCCGGAGGAACCAAAAGAAAGGTATTGGTTGCTTTGGCAATCTCTTCAGGTGCAGAGATCCTTTTCCTGGATGAACCTACTACTGGACTGGATCCCATGTCCCGCAGGGAACTGTGGAAGATACTCAGCGAATTGAAAAAACAGCATTTAATTATTTTGACTACGCATTACCTGGAGGAGGCAGAGGAGCTATCAGATTACATTTCCATAATGGACAGGGGAAGAGTGCTTAAGACAGGAACGATCGATGACTTAAGGACCGCGGTAGGCTATCAGTATGCGATAAAGATATTCGGGAAGGTGAAAGGCATTACCGGAATCAAGGGAAAGGTGATAAGAAAAGAAGATGGGACTATACAGGTCTTTTCCGATGAAAAATCGGCGAACAATCTTGCCGGAAGATTAATCAAAAAAGGTATTAAATTCTCGACAAATCCCACGTCTCTGGAAGATATATTTTATATGTTTATAGGAGATATCAACAAGGGGGCTGAAAATGAAAATTAATAGATTAAATCAGCTTTTTGCATCCATACTTGCAAACGCAGTATATGCGATGAAGAATTTTCCGGTGATGCTTATAAATACGGTGCTGGCGCCGTTTGGCCTGCTTATAATAATCTTTTTTGTCAGCCATGGGGCGCTGCTTAACGTGGGTATACTCGGAGGATTTATCCTTGTAATGGTTAACAACGGAATTTCAATACAGGGTGATCTAACACACTTAAGAAATGATATGAAGCTGCAGGACATGCTGGTCAGCTCACCAGTCTCTCCCGCCATTTATATCGCGGGCATTGCCTTATCCGAATTGGTGTTTTCCATACCGGATCTGTTGGTTTTGTCTGTTCTGGCTGTCATTTTTATACATATCTCTGCGGCGGGGGCTTTGACTCTGGCGGCTGTCATGCTTCTGACGTTTATGTTTTCAGTCTCCCTTGGTTTTTTCATATCGACAATAAGCAGGGATGTAATAGAGGGCTGGGCATTTATGGGGCTGATCGCTATGGTTTTATCCACTCTGCCGCCGGTTTATTATCCGATAACTTATGTCCCGATGCCGTTCCGTTATATCGCCTATCTTTCACCTACTACCTTTTCAGCAATGATAGCCCAGGAAAGTATAGGGGTGCTGAATTTTTCAGGCTCATTTATAACACTGAGCTGGATAATTTTAGCCGCTGTATCCGTGTTTTTACTGGTGTTTGCGATAAAACGCTCAAAATGGAGAGAGGACTAGTTTTACCGTGGCAGCTATGATTTATTTAATTACAACAGCATAATAGTAAAATATTTATACTAGTTATACTCTATTCATAAGGTGGGAAATAAAGGATTAGAGCGCATACTTATCGGGAATAATCTGTTTTTGAAGCCGGAAGATGGCCTGCAGACGGAACTTTTCGTATTTGAGCAGCATGGTATTCCAGATACCGCACAGAGGGATATCAAAAGAGAGTATACTCCTGAGAAAAAGGTAAAACTGATGAAAAAGATGTACAATCTTTCTCCGGAAAACATAGTGAAACCAATGGGCTTAGTGAATACAGAACGTGGTAAAATACACGCCTTTGAATTAGTACACGGAGATAATATAACGATGTATGCATATAAACTGAGAAAAAACAGGGAGCTGGCATATAATGTGATTGATCAGTTGAAAAGCACGGTAAAAAAGCTGCATGACAACGGTTATGTGCACGGAGATCTGGTCGGCGGAAACAATATCATGCTTACCCATGACAATAAGGTAAAGCTGATAGATCCTCTGTATATACCGAAAGACTTTAAATACAAACAATTATTTGTTGATTTGGATAATGAAGAAGTCGATAAATTATCCGGATATCTGCTTGGTGAAAAAGTGAAACACGGTGGCAAATATGAGTAGAATAGAAGAAATCCTATCCGGCAAATCCTTAAGACCGGCAGCGTTCACTATACCGCTGTATGCGTCTGCACAGCAGCAAATCAATAATTTGTATCTTCAATCGGAAGAAATGTTTCTGGGCTTAGCCGTAGCAGTTTCCATAGCGGCAGGATATGCCGTTTACAAATATTACAAATCTATTAAGAAAGGGTACTAGCTCCTTTTCATCTGCTTTAATATGTGGATGGCTTCAAGTCTTTTTTTACCGCTGACTCTAAGCAATCCCACCCCTTTTTCAGGCACTCCCCATGCTATAAGGTTACCGGTATTTGACAGAATTACACACAGCAGTGTAGCCAGATCCTCCTCTCCTTCTACCTTTATTGCGTATCCTTCCTTATCAATCGTTTTGAGCACGGCGAGATAAAGCGCCCTGCTTATTTCTCCAGGAGGATTTTTAACCTTTATAATTTTTTTATTGTACGTCCGGTTTATCGTTTTTACATCGATTTTAGTTCTTTCCGTTTTCCCGTCAAATACCGCCAGCGACGGGATAACTCCCCCGTTTATCGCGGTCAACGTTACCATATCTCCCACACATATCAGTTTGGATTTTCCCGCTTTGATTTTTTCCACAAATTCTCTGCCGGTTAATATCCTTTTAGGGGGCTTTGAAAGCAGTTTTCTGACTTTTTCTGTGGCAAGCAGGCTGGTTTTTCCATCGAATAAAGTTTCACCGCTAAAGCTTTTTCTTTCATTATTCATGATACCCTAATGTAGTTTTATTATTATAAAGAGCGGATTTGCATGTCAATTGAGGATACCTTAACTTTAATTATAATAAAAGATTAAGTTCATTAAGATATGGCGGAAAAATCCGAGTCTATTGCGTTTGGAGGGGGATGTTTCTGGTGTACGGAAGCCGTCTTTAAAATGATCAAGGGAGTATTAAAAACCACTCCGGGTTACGCCGGAGGCAAAACTGAAAATCCCACCTATAAAGAGGTATGCACCGGCAGTACCGGGCATGCGGAGGTTCTGCTTATGGAATATGATCCTGAAATGATCCGGCTGGCCGTTTTGCTGAACGTATTTTTTGACATGCACGACCCAACCTCCCTGAACAAACAAGGGAGTGATGTAGGCAACCAGTACCGGTCGATAATACTCTATACAAATGACGGGCAGAGAAAAATTATAGAAGAGAAAATCAATGAGATACGATCGAATTTTGATAAGCCGATAGTCACCGAAGTAAAAAGACTGGAGAAGTTTTATGAAGCGGAGGATTATCACAGGGACTATTACGCAAAAAATCCCTTAAATCCATACTGCACCATGGTAATCGGATCTAAGATACACAGGATAAAAAAGAAATACGCTTCTCTTTTAAGTGATTGATTTAGCAATCATTTTTAATCTTATTTATTATACTGTCGGTTATTATCGGTGCGCCGATGCACAGCAGCTTGTCCCGGGCGGTGTCGATTATCGTGAAATGGCCGTGATTTACCTTTATTCCCCAGGTCCCAAATTCGTCCAGGTCCAGAAAATGTCCGATCACTGCCTTTATTACGTCTCCGTGCGAAACCAATATCACCTTTTCATCTTTTGGTATCTCTTTCAATAAACTTTCCGTTCTCTTCATCAAGTTAGCCCAGCTTTCTAACCCGTTCGGATGCCCGCTTAATACCTCTTTCAAGCGCCAGTTCATTTCCGCAGAGTACTTGTTATTGTTCGGATATGGTGTGTTATTATATTTACCCATCTGCCTCTCCGCCAGTCTCTCGTCCATCCTGATCTTTAATCCCGTTATTTTTGATATTATCTCCGCGGTTTCCCTCGCCCTCTGTATCGGGCTGGAGGTTATCTCCTTTATACCCTTTATTTTCTTCAATTCCTCAGAGGAGTTTATCAGGTACTTCTTGCCTTCGGTAGTAAGCGGATACCCTTCAATGTCATGTGTTAGGAAGCCCTTCTTATTTGATTCGCTGAAACCGTGTCTTACGGCTATTATCAATCCCATTTATATTATAAATTTTAATTCAATTAAACCTTTTACTGCAATAGCACCGGTGATCATTATATTTGTATAATCGCTATGCGCTGAAATATGAACCGAGTAGATTTGGATAAAGTCAGTGGCAGCGATTAAGGAATTTGGAGTATAAACCAGAATACAGTTTAAAGTATGCAGCCTTGGTTTTATGCTTTATACATCAAGGAAAAACCATGTGCCTTTTGCCATTGCGCATTCCACCCTGTTTCCATCAAATATCCTTATATCGACGAAGGTTAGTGATTTACCGGTCTTCACTATTCGTGCCTCCGCAGTCACCGGCCCCGTCTTTATCGGTTTCATGAAGGACAGGCTTAAGTCTGCGGTCACATGATTTCTTTTGTTTAAAGAGTATACTACACAGCCACCCGCGGCATCCGCCAACGCGGCTATGGCCCCGCCGTTCATTATATTACCGGATCTGGTAAGCTCGTGTTTTAGGTTGACTGACAGCCTGCAATAACCTTCCTTGAATTCTGCTATTTCAACACCAATGTATCTCAAAAAAGGTTCTTCCTTTAGCAGCTGTTCTATATCCTTGTTTTCCATAAAGAATTATTTAATCGCCCGTTAATAAACTTTCATATGAATGCCGAGTACAGCAGCCCCCGGCAGATTAACGGGTCAGCCATTTGTCATGATTATTCAGGCTCATTACTGCATAAATTGCCGTAAGGAACATGACCAGCAGTATTACGGATCCATAGGATAGGAATCTTACCCTGTTCTTCTCGGTTTTTTCAATTATCAGGTATATCATTGTTATCACCGAGAGTATTGAGATTATCTTTATACCCGCGTAAGGGAATATGACCGAATTTAGGATTCTCGGAATGTGCGTGAACGAGAGGATGAAGAGCCTGCCGCCGTTTAGTATGCCTCTCCTGACTATTATATTGAACAGTAGTCCACCCCGCAAAACCATCAGGAACAGTGTAAGTACGGGCAGGGTATAAACATATACCATAGAAAATGAATAGAAAAATCCGTTTTTAAACAGGCTCCAGTCCCTTATGCCTTTTATAAAATTTATGTAGCCGGAGCGGGACCATCTGATCGACTGTTTCACGAGTTTTTTGAAGGAGCCCTGTCCCTTTGTGCGAGCTATAACATCCTGTGCCAGTATTGTTCTGTACCCCCTCCCGTTTATGTGTTTGGTCAGGAGTATGTCATCCCCTATCACCATTTTTTTGCCCAGGAACCGCGGTTCCAGAAATTCCCTTGACAGTATAAAATCCCTTATTAACCCCGTCCTGTACACTGCACACTGCCCGTTTAATACCAATACCCTGCCGAAATGCGACATCGCTTTAAAGGACAGCTGCCTCAGTCTCTGGAGCATTTCCGAGGGGTAATAAACAAATTTATTGCTGTCTTTTATTATTTTTATTTCTGCACCGACGCCGCCGGTATCAGTATCAAATTTCTGTATTAGCCTTCTAGCCGCGTTTTTAGGTATTACGGTATCGCTGTCCAGCAGCATCACGTATTCGCTGTTGACTCTTTTGATCCCTTCCGCCAGGGCCCATTTCTTGCCGGCATTATTCCGCAGATAAATAAATCTGCCGCCGTTGCCTTCAGCTATTTTCCTATACGGAAGGTTACACCCGTTGCCTATGACGATGAACGGAGTGCTCTGCTTCTTAACAGAAGATATGCATCTGTTGAACAACCCTACATCTTCGTTGTAAACCGGAATCAATATCGTTATGTTGCCTGTGTTTTTGCTGTGGTTATCCCGCTCTTTTTTCCTGCCGAAATAGAATATTGAGAATATGTACACGGAAGAACAGACAGAAACGGTTGTCGATAATACTATGTAAAGAACATACAGAAAATGTTCTGGTATTATCATTAATATACTGGGAGTTATCCGGTATTTAACTTTTAATTATGCGGAATAAACGATGCTGATTAACGCCGTAATAAGCTTAACAACCAGGTTATGGCGGTATAATAATATTTATATACAATTAAGTTTACATAAAAGTATGGCATTAGCATCGGTTGCATTCGCAATATCTGCTTTTTCGGTCGCTGCTATTATTTCGGGTATAAATCTTAAAACAGTGAGCAAGGATAAAACAAGGGCAAAAACCCTCGGAGTAATCGTCACCCTGGCAGGCATATCAATCTTCCTAGCTTCTTTATTGCTGATAATTACGACGCCTTACGGTACGGCTTATCCCGCTGCAAACGTAGAGCTGATGTTCTCATTGCTTATGCTTATATTCTCATTCGTGTGGATAACCTTTGGTATGACTTTACTGTACAACTGGAACATGCAGTTTATAGGAGATATGACAATGGTCCTTTTCGTTTTCAATGTTATAGCGATGATAGCACTGTTTTCGTGGAATTCAGGCTATGCGGTATACAGTCTCGCGGATTTTGCTATTGTTGAAGTTACATTGTTCTCCTACTTATTGGATGAAGTCGGTTTCTTCGCTCTTACTCATGGCAAAATGAAGGCAACGGTACAGTCCGCATTTCTGGTTGTGTCCGGAGTTCTCTCTATTTTGCTTGCAGTAACAGCGAGCGGAATAATACCGCTATAAAAAATTAGAGGGGGTGTTTGGAATGGTAAGTATAAAGTGGCTGAGTCATGCGGGGTGGCTGATAAAATTCAAGGATTCTACTGTAGTAATAGATCCCTATCTTAATAACAATCCGAAGGCTGTAGTGAAGCCCGTTGATCTCAAAGGAATAGATTACGTAATAGTTACGCATGATCATTTCGATCACATGGGAGATTCCATTGAAATAGTAAAAAACAACCATGCAAAGTTCGTTTCCATATTCGAGACCGGTCAGGCGGCTCAAAAAGCCGGCATACCCGAAGGCAACGTTGTCGGAATGAACATAGGCAGCGACCTGATAGACCTCGGAAAGATAAAGGTGGCATTTACCCCCGCAGTACACAGCGGTAATGAACACGGCGTAATAATACAGGCTGACGGCCATACAATCTATCACGCCGGAGACACAGCTCTTTTCACGGATATGAAGCTTATAAAGCAGCTTTACCACCCGGATATAGCGATGCTTCCGATAGGGGGTTTCTTTACCATGAGTCCGAGAGAAGCTGCCATGGCGGCAAAGTATATAGGCGCAAAGAAAGTGCTTCCGATGCACTACAATACTTTTCCGCCTATAGTCCAGGACGCAAAGAAATTCGCAAAGATGGTAAAAGGATCCAAGGTAATAATCTTTGAATCCGGGGAAGAAAAGAATTTATAGACTTTGCTGATCAAAGCCGTTTTACTTGATGGTAGAAAAAATCAGGGTTGAATTTTTACCGAAAAATACGAGCATAGGCCTGATTGTGCCATCTTCAAATATCAACATGGAAAGCGAGTTCCATGAGATGCTTCCTGATGATATACACATATATTCCGCCCGCATGCGCATGAAAAAAGTAAACCCTGGTGAATTAAAACGCATGGACAATGAAGCATTGACCGCAGCGGTTCAGCTATCCGACGCGAAGGTAAACGCCATAGCGTACGGGTGTACAATCGCGATAACCAGCCGTAAACTGGGCTACCACAAGATAGTGCGCAAAAGACTCGAGAAGGCGACAAAAACCCCTGTTATAATAAGCGCTTCCGCGGTTCTGGATGCGATAAAGTTCATGAAAATCAGAAAAATCGCGGTTGCAACCCCTTATACTAAGAAAGTAACGGATCTGGAGATAAAATACTTCAAAGGATCCGGATTAGATGTCGTAGACTATAAGTTTTTAGGAGTGGAGGACAATGTGAAAGTCGGCAGGATAAGCTATGATACCACCAGAAAACTTGTGGAAAGCCTGGAGCTGAAAAACGCAGAAGGCATACTGATAAGCTGCGCCGAATTACCGAGCGCAAAAATAATAGCAGAGTTGGAAAGACACACCAATCTGCCGGTAATATCCACAAATACCGCCACTTTATGGTCGATTTTCCACAGGCTCGATCTTCCTCTGGTGATAAAAGGTTACGGCGGTATACTTGAAGGATGAATTACCCGAGGTTTCCGTTTCATATAAAAGAGAATTTCAGCGCATTTATCTGATTATTTATGGAAAGTTTAATAAATAAGTTCATCCTTATTTCTTTTGTATGTCAGAATCTGTAAACAAAAAAAGAAATATTGCTGTAGTAATAGCAGGGCTGGTTGTATTGTTTGCCTTTGTATACCTGTTTGTTTTTCATTCTTCCATTAATTCTGCGCCTGTTATTAAGAACGGCGATAACGTCAGCGTTTTTTACACCCTGACCCTGGCAAACGGCACTTTGATACAGTCTAATTTTAACAGCACTCCCTTTAGTTTCATAGTCGGTTCAGGCCAGGTGATATCCGGTTTTAACAGCGCTGTTTTAGGTATGAAAGCCGGACAGACTAAAAATGTAACGCTTTCTCCGAGCGAGGCGTACGGCAATGTTAACGCTTCTCTGATAATAACAGTCCCGATATCGGATTTCAAAAATGCGTCTTTAAGCGACGGCGAACGGGTAAGCTCCCCTACTGGCCAGACGGGCGTTATAACCTACTTAAATTCCACGAATGTTACCGTTGATTTCAATCCGCCGCTGGCTGGAAAAACGCTGCGTTTTTACATAAAGGTCATTAAAATAAATAATAATTAACCGGAACTCTCAATGAATATACATTATATATATTAAAACTGCCAGATTTTAGAATGGCAGGTAAATTTAATGTTCTGGTTACAGCCGGTCTGGTTCTTTTCACTGCGGGTTTGATCCTGCCTTTTATAGATCTCTTAATAATAAAATCTCTGGGAAAAGCGGCAGAATCAATAGGGGCTTATCTTCTTTTTATAAGCCTGTTTGTTTTTGCAGCAGGGGTCATCTTAACCTTATTCGGTTTCCACAGGAAAAACAAACAGTTTTATATGCAGTATAAAAATAAATAGACTTATATAGTTTGTACAGGTATAAAATTTATGCAAGATAACCAATCTATTGACAACGGAACGCAGATTCCGGTTGCTTCGCCGGTCTCCGAAGGAGGTGGTAAAAAACGGAACATTCTGCCGGTTATCGCCGTGGTTATAGTAGCCATTGTCGTTATATTTATCTTTGCTTCTTATAAAGGATATGTTCCGTTTATCCACATCTCCAGTTCATCCAATCCCTATTATAATGTCGCGAATATCAAGCAGCTCGGCTCCGTTGTCACCGGCTTATCCAATACAAGCGGGCCGTTCAACCTCTCCTATTCCCTGCTTTTGAACCTCGGCGCCAGAGCCGGTTCTTCATCCTTCAGTTTCAGTTTACCGATAAACGGTCATATAGCCCATTACTCCCCGTACACGAGAGCCGTAGTCGGAATAAACTTATTGGCGCTCATTAAAAGCATATCAGCTTTAAATACCGGAGTGAATTTATCCAGCTTTCCTTCCTTCCTGGATCAGATAAACATTACGGCCATTTCAAATAAAACCGGCGGCGATATATGCGTTCCCTTCGGATTTTTGGCAAAAGCTGGAAATCAAAGTGCATCTTCAATAGGCTTTATGCTCAATGACAGCTCCGCCCAGAACAGTTCGCTTTTTTGCATAGGTTCAACGGCCAAAAACGCCGCTGAAAATCTGTCCTATCTCTCCAGTCTGTTAAACATCAATGGCAGTGCGATAAATAGCAGCAGTGCGGTGAATTTAAGCCAGTCAAAATACTTAACCGTTAAATTTGTAAAAGACGTTAGTTACAACGGAAATTCGTGTTCGCTTGTCGATATAAATACTACAAGCGCGTTTGAAAGCAAGCAGAACGCTTCAATGAGCTTTGATTTCTGTTTTTCAAACAGCTACGGCGTGCCGTTATACGGCGGTTTTATCCTAAATCTGTCAAAGGAAAGCAGTCAGTTATCAGCGCTATTAACCGCTATGAACATCTCGAAAGGCGCTAATTTGTCGAATATAGTATTCTCTGCCAAATTGCAGTCCTCATTCAATCCGGCGCCGTTGCAAAACGCAGTGAGCTTAATGCCGGCAGGATCTTACACCATGAACTTATCCCAGTTGACATCTTTAATAAATCTTGCCAGGCAAAACAGCGGGAGCGGGCAAGGCGTAACCGCAAGCAGTAATGGGTTTAGCCCATTCACAGTCACTGCAGCGATATGCAACAGTACACAAACAACAGTAGCTTTTTCAGTAGGAGGATTACCTTATAATGCAACTTCAGCAACGCTAGATAATATGACATTATTTTCACCGAGCGGATTTACCGGAGGCAGTTTCCCGGTAACAGATACTAAATTCAGTACATCTACAGTAACACCCGGAAGCAGCTTTACAGCAGTCTTTCCGGCTACATGTTCAACCCCTGGTGCGCAATTCATTGCAAGCGGAGAGCTTGACTACAATGTTACAACCGTTGCGGGAACAGTCGACTTCTATGCAACAGGTACAATAGCGGGAACAAGCAGCTGAAAATAGCATAAAACTCCTTATAATTAATAAAGTGACATTAATCTGACAGTTCAGTTAACAGTAACTTTAATATACCATAAGCTCTTAAAATTTTAGTCTTGTATGGTTTTCTGTACTTGATTGTTAAAATGATTTTAAATCGGAGGTTGGTTCAATGGCAGAAGAAGCTTCAAATGTGAATGGAAATCCCGTTAAAAAGGGAGATAAAGTGAGCGTTTTTT
>JAJZXE010000024.1 GCA_021802505.1 Nanobdellota archaeon | reverse complement strand
GAAAGTAGGTTCAATCCAACCTAAAGGATCATATATTGCATTTATGGGCTTTGCCTTGCCGAATATAAGTCTGTTCAACAATACAAACGACGGTGAAGCTCCTCAGCTGTCAGCAACATACGGACAATACGACGACGGCGCCAATGTATTCCTTCAATATGGTGGAGGAGGAAGCACAGGGTGGTCCAAATTTACTTTTGTCGGTGGAAGCTGGACAACTGCAAACGGGTATTTACAACAAACTGCTACCACTGGTAGCTATAATGGTGGCCCTGCTGCGTTGATAGAAGGTGCAAGTTATCCAATAACAGCAGAGTATGTA
This sequence comes from Nanobdellota archaeon, assembly GCA_021802505.1. Lineage (GTDB taxonomy): Archaea > Nanobdellota > Nanobdellia > Parvarchaeales > Parvarchaeaceae > Parvarchaeum. The sequence continues at coordinate 7,864 of JAJZXE010000024.1, read as the reverse complement.
TTAAGCATGGCATTTAATTATATAACCGAAGCGGATGCAAGGGTGGGTATAATAACGACGGCAACCCCTACAAGTACACCTGATGTTTTTGGATACAGATTTATAGGGCAGCAGGGCAGTGGCGGGGCTGGTTTTCTTTCTTTTTTAAATGATCAAGTAGCATGGGTTGTTGACAATACTTACCAAGGTGCAGTTTCTACTCAATATACTATGACAGTAACGGATGCGGGAGGAACGTGGAGTGGTAGTCTTTATTCCGGTTATGGAACAGAAACTTCAACACCTTTAACAAGTTTAGCTTCTACAAGTTATACTACTGCAAATTCCCAGGGCAAAACTTCTGGTTATGTTGGGATTTCCGCCGCATATTGTGGCAGTACTTGTGTAACGGCCAACCCGATTAATGTAATGTGGTTTTATATGCGTGCCTATCCTCCGAACGGGGTGATGCCAATTGAAACTGTCGGGCCTTTGAACGGCATAGTGAGTTGATTTCCTTTATAAATTTAAAATGCAATATATTAAAATGAACTATAAAAGAGTTAAAACCGTTGTAACAATCGGCCCGGCCTGTGACAGTTATCAAATGCTAAAAAAACTGATCCTAGAAGGGGCGGATGCCTTTAGATTTAATCTATCGCACGGAAACAAGGATTATTTCAGAAAGGTCGTAGCTGACGTTAGAAAAGCCGAAGAAGAAACAAAAAGAAAGGTGTTAATTTTCTTTGATTTGCCCGGGCCAAAATTCAGAACGGGAAAAGTGCACGGGGATAAGCTGGAAATCAAAGATGGAACAGAATATACTTTCGGTAAAAATGGACAGATACAGGTTTCCGAAGATATTTTAAAAATGATAAATTTAAAGAACAAACTTCTTTTGTCTGATGGAAAACTTGAATTCAAACCGATCAAAAAAGAAATGGGGTTGCTTATCGCCAGGGCTTTAAATGGAGGAATTCTGCTCAACGAACAAAGTATAAACTTTAAGGGAATATCATATCCCGGTAAGTACCCTACGCAAAAAGACATAGACGGGATAAAGTTTGGACTGAGTCTTGGAATACATACATTTGCCCTATCTTTTGTATCAAATTCAAAGGATGTAGAAAATGCAAGAAGGATAGCAGGGGAAGAAAGCACATTAATAGCAAAAATAGAGCGTTTAGAGGCAGTTAAGCACTTTGAGGAGATAGCCAGGGCAGCCGACATCATAATGGTAGCTAGAGGGGATTTGGGTTTAAATCTTGACATTGCAGATCTGCCGGAAGTGCAAAAAAAACTCATTTTTATCTGTAATCAGTACAGCAGGCCTGTGATAACTGCCACGCAGATGCTGGAATCCATGACTAACAACGTAATGCCCACTAGAGCGGAGGCAGATGACGTTTTTACCGCGATAGAAGAGGGCACGGATGCTGTAATGTTATCCGAAGAGACAGCCATAGGCGTTTATCCTTTAAAGGCCTTGAAAATGCTTCAGCATATAATCTCCAAATACAATTATTCAAAAGTTCCCCCGAACAAATATAGGATAATAACGGAGAGGGATGCGATAGTGAACGCAGCGGTGGATCTGTCTACTAAAGCAAAAATCAATAAAATGATAGTGGTGACGCCGCACGGAAAAAGTGCATTAAATATAGCAAGGTATCACTTACCGGTCGATATTATAGGAATAACTGACAAACCCTACATACTCGCCAGGCTAATTTTTAGCAGAGGCGTCATACCTATCCTGTTCGAAGATTTAAAGAATATAGAAGAAAAAGTAAAACAGATTGCCAAACAGTATAAGATAAAGAAAGCAATACTGATATCGGGGTTGTCTGCCAGTGAAAATGCGAGTGAGAGCATAAGAATCGTGAAGTTTTAGCCGTTCGGCTAAAATGTTAACATATTTAAACTTTAAACATATATATCTCTAAATAACTCTTGTTATAAACATAAAATATGGGACATCAGATAACGAAGAAAAGCACCCCCAGAAGGGGAAGCATGCAGTATTACCCTATAAAAAAGAGCAGGAGGGCCTATAATACCATCAGTAACTTCAAGGGGCTCGAAAAGAATGAGATAGGGGGATTTGCGGGCTACAAGGTCGGTATGCTTCAACTTACATATATAGATTCAGACAAGAACTCCCCGACATTTAAGATGGAAGTAATGACAAATGCAACCATACTGGAAGCGCCGCCTCTGCTGGTGTGTGCCGCGAGGTTTTACAGGAACGGGATTACCTTCGGGGAGAGCTGGGGCAGTGGACTAAACAAGTTTGTGCAGCGTAAAGTAAAATTCAGGGAGAACAACAAAAATATGGATGATTTTAAGGGCAAGGCGGATGATATTCGCTTGCTTGTTTCAACACAGCCATGGAAGGCCGGTTTAAAGAAAAAACCGGAGATTTTTGAAGTGGGAGTGGGCGGCAGTTTCGATGAAAAGTTCAGTACTGTCAAGGATATACTGGGCAAAGACATAGATGTTTCATCCGTAATAAAGGATGGGAATTTTGTAGATGTCGCGGCTATAACAAAGGGCAAGGGTTTCACCGGTTCTGTCAAAAGATACGGTGTAAAGATATACCCGGTGCATGCCAGTAAATCAAGGAGAAAAGCCGGTAACCTTGGTGCTGAAACCATGGCAAAAGTACAGTATACCGTACCGCAGCACGGAAGATTAGGGTTTAATTCAAGGGTGGAGTACAATAAGTTTGTTTTCAGGGTCATAAAAGATCCGGAGGAGGCAAATATACCCAGCGGGTACAAACGCTACGGCAATCTGAAGAGCAGCGCAATAGTTTTGAAAGGTTCCGTTCCCGGAAGTGCCGGCAGACTGATTATTATGAGAAAAGCCATACGGCCTACAAAGAAAGCAGAGCCGGTAAAAATAACCCTGTTGAGATGATATGGTAAAGACAATTTTAGCCGATGGGACAAAAGGAGAGGACATAGCATTACCGGAGGTTTTTAATACAAAGCTTAATTACGTGACGCTCAAAAAGGCCTTTCTTGCGGAGCAGTCCGAAAAATTCCAGCTTAAGTACACTGACCCGATGGCCGGTAAGAGAAAAGTAGCCAGACTTACGAAGAGAAGAAGGTCATACAAAACAAGCTACGGAAGGGGGCTGGACAGGACGCCCAGAAAAACGCTTTCAAGAGTTGGTACCAATTTCCAATATGCGGGTGCAGTCGCACCAAATACCGTCGGGGGAAGAGAGGCGCACCCTCCAAAAGCCGAAAAGAACATAAGAAAGGAGATAAATAAAAAAGAAAAGAAGCTCGCGATAAGAATGGGCATAGCGTCTTCTGCGGATTTAAAGGAAGTTTCCAAATTCCATAAGCTCGGAAGTATAAATGAATTGCCGATAATCCTGGATGATAAGGTAAATGATATAAACAAAACCAAGGACGCTGTCAAATTCCTTTCAGTTATAGGTTTAAAGCAGGAATTGGAGAGAATAACAGAGAGAAAGATAAGGAGCGGAAAGGGAAAATTAAGGGGAAGAAAATACAAGAAGAAACTCAGCGTGGTACTGGTCACAGATAAAGCTGAAAAAGCATCGAGGGCTTTTTCCAATCTTAACATGATTGTGAAGGCCCCTTCCTCTTTATCAGTAAGCGACGTTTCGCAGTCGGGCAGGCCGGGCAGGCTGATAATCTGGACGAAAAGTGCGATAGAGGCTTTAAGGTAAAAATGGAAGAGAATCTTAAATATATAATAAGCGTTTTGAGCGGAGAAAAATCGACAAGACTGATGCAGATGGAAAACAAGCTTTCGTTTATAGTATCAAAAGATTCAAACAAGATACTGATAAAAAAGGAGGTTGAAACCCTCCTAAAGGCGAAGGTCGAAAGCATAAACATAATAAACAGGATGGATTCAAGAAAGATCGCAATAGTAAAGTTAAAGCCAGAATCCCAGGCCATGGATATCGCAACCCAGCTTGGCTTGATTTAGGTTGTTTTGCCGCTTTAAATGTTTTTAAATCAAAATATTTTTAATAGTTATGCTAATAGGCTTTGAACTTATGGTGATGGGAACAGATTTGAAAGGAACGGTGATAGACGAGACAAAGAACACTTTATTGCTTAAAACTGCAAAAGGGATAAAAAGAGTTATAAAGGATGGAAACAGATTTATATTACATATGAATAACAAAGAAATAAAAGTCGATGGAAAAGACGTAAAAATGAGGCCATGGGAATATGCTTTATGAAGATTTGAAAAAGCCAGAAACGGTATGCAATGACAGGCACTGCCCGTATCACGGTGAGCTAAGAGTGCATGGGAGAAGGTTTGAAGGCACCGTTACATCGGCAAAGGCTGATAAAACAGTGGCGGTAAGCTGGACGGTTTTCAGGAAACTGGAAAAATACGACAGGTACATAAAGATAAGAACAAGGGTGCTTGCGCACAATCCGGAGTGCATATCCGCCAAATTGAATGATAAAGTTGTAGTATACGAGACGAGGCCGATAAGCCGGTGGAAAAGATTCGTGGTCGTGAGGAAATTATAATATGGGAACAGGAAGAAAGGGAGCCGGTTTAAAGCCGATAAGGGCAAAGATCTCCAAGGCTATAAACGTTGGAAGCTGGATAATGGTCGCCGATAATTCCGGTGCAAAAATCGTGAAGGTCGTCAACGTAAGAAATTACCACGGCGTAAAAGACAGGCAGCCGAAATGCGGCATCGGTGACACCATATTTGTAGTCGTCAAGAAGGGATCGCCGGATACGGTGCATAAAAAGTTCCCGGCGGTGGTTGTAAGGCAGAGAAAAGAATACAGAAGACACGACGGTACAAGGGTCTCATTTGAGGATAATGCATGCGCAATAGTAAAGGATATAGACAAGTACGAACCGCAGGGCACAATCATAAGAGGCCCGATAGCAAGGGAAATCTCGATACGTTTCCCGAATATAACTAGGATAGCTTCAAAAATCGTATGAAAAATGATAATTTTACCGCGAAGTGGGTTGCAAGCGTTTCTCCCAAGAAGCAGCGAAAATACAGGAGTAATGCGCCTTTGCACATTAAGAGGAAGATGCTCGCCGCGCACCTGTCAAAGGAATTAAGAGCCAGGTACAGGACAAGAAATTTTCCTCTGAAGAAAGGGGACAGTGTCATAATAACAAGGGGCAAATTCAAGGGCAAAGACGGAAAAATAGATAGAATATACACAAAGCAGTTGAAGGTCAGTGTGGATTCGGCTAAAAATATTACAAAGAAAGGAAACAAAGTCCCTTTTAAAATCAGGCCGTCTGCCTTGATAATAACGGATCTTAATCTGTCGGACGGAAGGAGGTTGAAGAAAATAGAATCATATGGCAAGACACGGTGAATCAAAGCATGTTAAGAGGAGCGTAGTCACTAATTCAATAGTTATACCGAGGAAGAAATACAAGTATTACAGCAAACCTCTCCCGGGCAAGCACAGTGATAAATCCGGAGTATCGATACTCGGTTTTCTTCGCGACGTTCTGAAGATAGCAGGAAATGCCAGAGAAGCGAGGTATCTTATTAAAAACGGCCATGTCAGCGTTGATGGCAGAAAGATAAACGAAGAGAAGTATGCTGTAGGCTTTTCGGACATAGTAACTGTAAAGGGAGACAGTTTTCTTGTCTGGCTGAGTGAACACGGCAAGATAACCGCTGTGAAACAGGATGGCACTGTAACCGGTAAAAAAATAAAAGTAATGTCAAGACATATCGGCAGGGGTTCAAAAAATATATTATTCACGAATGATGCGAGAAATCTGGTTTATGACAAAGACGATGTACAGACGAATGATTCTGTTGTTTTCGACTTTGCAGCCGGAAAAATAATAAGCAAAGTCCCGTTTGAACAGGGTAAACACGTAATAGTATTCAACGGTAAAAATGCGGGGAAAACCGGAACCATAAAGGAGATAAACGGCAGGTCTGTTTTAATCTTGGGCACCGACAGCGAATTTGTCTCTTCAGTAGAATCGTGTATGGTAATTTGAGAGCATGGAAAATAAAATGAGGGAGATATTTATCGAGAAGGTCACGCTTAATATAGGAGTTGGTGAACCGGGGGAAAGGCTGGAAAAAATAAAAGCGCTTCTGGAACAGATCTCCGGCTCAAAGGTCGTAAAGACAGAGACTAAGAGAAGGATCCCGGAATGGGGGCTCAGGCCCGGATTGGAGATAGGAGTCAAAACGACTTTAAGGAAGGAAGAGGCAGAGAGCGTGCTTAAAAGAATGTTTACGGCGGTCGAAAATACCATCTCAGAATCAAATTTTGATAATAACGGCAATTTGTCCTTCGGTATAAAGGAGTATATACATATCCCCGGCGCTAAATATGATTATACTATAGGTATAGTCGGCATGGCTGTAAGCGTAACACTGTCGAGAAAAGGCTTTAACACGACGAAAAAAAGAAATAAATCAAAGGTAGGCAGGTCGCATCTGATAAAAAAGGAAGAGGCAGTCGCATTCATAAAGAATAAATATAATGTGAAGGTTATCTAATGAATCATGGAAACGCAATTTGAAAAGATACTGAGGGTGCACGCGAATAATCCCGCCAAGAGAGCCAGATTTATCAAATTTAATAAGCACAAGATGCAGCCGCACGATAGACGGGCCAATCTCTGTGTAAGGTGCAACAGGCCCGAGGGCCACATTAAAATTCACGGTTTAAACTACTGCAGACAGTGTTTTAGAGAGATCGCTCCGGATCTGGGGTTTAAGAAGTACGGTAAGGAGGCTTAATTATGGTGGATTCTCTCTCAACTATCTTTAATACGATAAATGTCGCAAGGCGAATGGGTAAGAGATCCTGCGTCGTCAGTCCCAGCAGCAAGCTCTTGATAAACCTCCTGGAAATAGTGAAGAAAAACGGATACATCGATAATTATGAGATAATAAACGATGTGCGCGGCGGATTCATAAAAATAGACATTAATGAACATTTAAACACGTGCAAGGCGATAAGGCCCAGGATGCCGATAAAGGCGGGAGACATCGTGAAATATGAGAAGAGGTATCTTCCGGCTCTCGGATTCGGTCTTATATTCTTATCAACGAACAAAGGAGTGATTACAAATGAGGAGGCAAAACGGCTCATGATAGGAGGCAATCTTTTAGCTTATGTCTACTAAATTTAAAGTCGATCTGTCGAATGCGAACATTGAGATCGCAGGCAAGAAAATAACCGTCAAAGGCAAGGAGGGGGAGCTGTCAACCGAAATAGTCTATCCTTTTTTAAGGGTTGAAAAGAAGGACAGCACGCTCTATATAGAAGCGGAAAAAGACAATAAGTTCCAGAAGGCCATTGCGGGAACGCTTGCAGCCGCCGTTAAAAACATGATAAAAGGCGTGAATGAAAAATATACAGCGGAACTGGAGCTCGTTTACATGCACTTTCCCGCCTCGTTGAAGCTGAGCGGGAACAAAATAATAGTCGAGAATTTTGTCGGCGAGAGAAAACCCCGGGAAATAACCGTTCCAGAGGGATTGAAAGCTGAGATAAAAGGAAACAAGATAATTATCTCAGGGATAGACAAATATAAGGTTGGGCAGCTGGCGGGCAATATAGAATCAAAAATACAGATTAAAAACAAAGACAGAAGAGTATTCAAAGATGGGGTGTTTATAACTAAGAAACCTTGATTATGAAATTTACAAAACACGATGCGGGAAAACTCAAGAGAGTGGGCAGTTCATGGAGGAAGCCGACAGGTAAAAAAAATAAGACAAAGGTCGGCAAGAAGGGGCATAAAAAAATGCCTTCAAAAGGGTTCATGTCGCCAGCGGATGCAAGGGGCAGGATAGCCGGTAAAATTCCCGTGAGGGTATTCAGTCCGGCAGAATTGGAGAATCTTGATCAGAAAAATA
>JAJZXE010000023.1 GCA_021802505.1 Nanobdellota archaeon | reverse complement strand
AGCGGTAGCGGGTTCACAAGTGGTAAGCGGACAGGTTAACTACACCATAGGACAAACTGTAAGTGCGGGCGAATTGCTCGGAATAAGCGGTGTTTCAACTGTAAGTGCTTCGCAGCTGCTGAACAACAATGTTGACTTAACAACGTTAGACAGCAACTTTACCGGTGCAACGAATGATGTACCAGTAATAGTAGTCGGTGGTCCGGCTGTAAACACATTAGCAGAGTCATTGCTTAACTTAACTGCACCGGTATACGGTTCAAAGTTCACTAACTTGACAGGTGTAGGCGCAAACGAAGCAGTGATTGAAATGTTCAACAATGTAACTGCATTCAATAGTCAACCGGCACTATGGGTAGCAGGATACAGCGGACAGGACACTTTGGAAGCAGCAGAGGTATTGGCTTCATCCTTGATTGGACAGCCGATAGTAAACTTGACAGGTAATAAGGTAATCCTTAGTACCTCTTCATCGACTTACAAAGGCGTAACTGTTGCTAGCTAAATAGCTTCAAAAACCTTGCATTAAGAAATTAAGTAGAAGGGGTTTTCCCTTCTATTTTTTTGTTTTTTTATTTTATAGTTTTATAAATTCTGTATTCTTTAGTATTCTGTGTGATCTATGAAAATAATCATTAAAAAAAAGGAGAGAGAAAGAACGAGGTTAAACAAGCAATTTCTAGCGGTTATAGCGCTTTTCATAATAATAGTTGCTTTGGTTTACTTTATTTCAGTGTCACTGAACCACATCTCGCAGCAAAGTCAGATCTCAAAATTGAATGCAGAAGCAGCAGCATACGGTCAGCAGCTCACCAGTGAAATATCCGCAAATTCGACGGCATGCACTCAAAATTATTCGTTTTCTAATTCTTCAAAGGCTAAAATAGGCTGCGGTGCCGTCATTTACTGCTATTATTCTTCTTCCTGTCAGTACTCCGGTCCACAGTCCGCTAATTATATTAGTTTCCTGTGCGATGCTTTTAAGCCCAACCATGTCATAGCTACAGGCATGTGTTTTAAAGTCCCGCTGAGTTGAATAGCAATGGTTTCGCTGGAACAGATAGGGATAGAAAACTTTAAAACGTATAATTTAAGCGGAAAGCTCTTTGAAAGAGAAGAAGACTTTATAGTTAGGGAGATAGAGGAAGACGGCAAAACACTCAGTATAGACAAGCCTATAAATCAGGAAACAGCGGGTGAAAAGAAAGACTACCTGCTTTTCACGCTCGTAAAAAGAGGCATATCCACACCGGAAGCAATAAAGCTCATTTCAAGACGGCTTCACATAAGCTTTAAGAGAATAGCATACAACGGCAACAAGGACAAGAGGGCGCTGACATCGCAGAGGATAAGCATATTCAAATTTGCTGCGGAAAATTTAAATTTAGATTCAGATAGAATCTTTTTCAGAGACGTTGCATACAGCGATAATCCCTGCAAGATAGGGAAGTTATACGGCAATCATTTTACAGTGATAGTAAAAGATTTCAACAGAAACGGTGAGGATCTGGAAAGAATCCGGGAAGAGATTTCAAAAGGCGTACCAAATTTCTACGGTCCGCAGAGATTCGGCTCCTCTTCTTTGAATTTGGAGGTATCAAAAAACATAATAAAAGGGGATTTCAAAACGGCTTTCTATGACCTGGTATTCAGGGAAAGAGTGGAATCGCAGTTAAACCGGGAAAAAAGAGAGGAGTTAAGGCAGGTTTTTTCAGAGTATCTTTCAACCGGCGTTATAAACGTGGAAAAGGGCGAAGAGACCCTGTCAAAACTACCGGGCTTTATGTACTATGAGAAGGAATCTCTTAAGCATTTAATGCAGCACAAAAACGACTATGCGGGCGCAATAAGAATAATGCCAAAGTACACACGTCTTATGATCCTGCAGTCCTATCAGTATTACCTTTTTAATAAGACCCTGAGCCGGGTGATTTCCAAAAATACTGCAGCAGAGAATATACCGACCATAGGGTTTGATCTTGAGCTTAAAGAAGATGAGATCAGCGGCATTACACAGGAGATATTGAAAGAAGAGGGCATAAATGATTTAGAGACCTTAAAGATAAAGAGCATGCCAGAGGCAAGCCTAAAAACATTCATGCACCCCTCTTTTTTCATACCGGGAAATTTTAATATTGAAGAAAGAGACGGCAGTGTCGTTCTGGATTTTGATCTAAAAAAAGGATCGTATGCGACGATTCTTTTAATTAAACTTTTCGGATTAGGCAACGTCTACGGCTAAATCACAGGGGAATAAACGGTTAAACGTTATTAAATACTAAAAATAATAGATAATGAAATATGCTATCCGCGAGTGATATGTTTACGGCTTCAATAGTGTTCGTTCTTTTAGTCCTGTCTATCTTCTGGATATTCTACTTTTTTGACATAAACCACGAATTAAAAAAAGAATCAGAAAAAGAACTGCAGTTAAAGGCATATCCAAAGGTTGCGGTTCTCATTCCCGCGATATTTGAGGGCAAAAGACTGAGAGAGACGATAGACAACGTCAAACAGACTGAATATCCGAATTACAATATATATGTTGTTCTCAACAAATCATCGACAAAGGAAACGGTAAAATCTGCGAGGACAAGCGGAGTAACGGTAATACACGCTCCGTTTGACGGTAAGGCACGGGTAATGAACTATGCGATTAAAAACTATATAGACGAGGATTACCTCCTCGTTTTGGATGCGGATACCTTCATAGAAAAGGACCTTATGACAAGATTGATATATCATTTCAAGAGCAAAAAAGTCGCGGCGGTAGTCTCTGCCGTAAGGGTCTACCAGCCCAAAAAAATAGTGGAGTATCTGCAGTACTACGAGTATCTGCTGTCAATACTCGCGAGAAAGGCTTTAAGCAAGATCGGCGGACTGGTGATAATACACGGCGCTGGGTCAATGTTCGATACAAGGATTCTCAAGAAAATAGGGTGTTTTGACGATAATAATTACTCGGAGGACATGGAGATAGGGATGCGGATACTTACGAACGGATATAAGGTTGAGAGTTCGATTAAAGCAGTATCATACACCATCGCACCAAATACGTTAAAGAAGCTTTTCACCCAGAGGGTCAGGTGGTTTTCGGGTTTTTTCTTCAATGTGATAAAATACAGAAGAACGGCGCTGAATTCAAGGAGAAATGACATATGGAAGATTGCGCTGCCGTTCATGCTTGTGTCGATATTCCTGAGTTTTTTTGTGATAATAGGGCTGGTTTACACCGCTGTGATATTTCTTCTCCCGGCTTATGGCGTGCTGGCGAATACAAATCTCTCCTTTTTTATGAGTTATTTCCTGCCGGGTTTGTCTTTTCTCTCCCTCAATTCGAAGATATTCCTTGAATTGACCGGTGCAGCGGTAGGTATATTCTCCATTCTGTATTCATTGAAGACAATAGATCACAGCTTTAAGGCTGTACAGGATTTTTTCGGCATACTCGCCTACATGACTTTTTATTCGTTTTTTCTCTCTTTCGTATGGCTGTACAGCTTGTCCGTATTGGGAAAATTCAAATCTGGTAAATTAACATGGCTTCCAAACATAAGCGATTGACCCTGTCAGTAGCCATAGCATTTGCAATAGTGGCCGTGGTGTTCATATTCGGCTATTTCTATGATTCATCCAAGATATCTTACTTAAGTACGAATCTTAATAGCTATGAGCAGAGCGTGAATGAACTGGAGCTTGCCACGCTGCTTACGACCACGAATAGCACGTTTTCCTGCAGTATCCTGACGAGTAATCTTTACAGTATAGCGAGCGAAATGCAGAATCTCGGCAGGCAGTTGACTGCTTCGGATCTGGCAAATTCAATAGCCAATTATAATCAGCTCAACGATCAGTATACCTATGTAAGGGTGGAATACTGGCTGCTGGCAAACAAGATAAATTCAATGTGCAGAAACAGGTTTGCAACTATAATGTTCATTTATCCCGTAAACGGCGGTACAAACAGCATAGTGGAAGGAGATGAACTTTCCTTCCTCGCAGCTAAAAATAACTCGCTGATCGTAAGCGCGGTTAACGGCAATCTGAACCTTTCCATCGTTTCGATACTTCTTAAATCATACAACATAAGCACTGCTTCTTTGCCCGCTCTGATAATAAACGACAAGTACGTTGAAACCGGCTATCTAAACACTTCACAGATAGAGAAAGACATCTGCAGATACGGCAGATGCCTTAACTTTACATCTTAATTCATTTGATTCTTATGAAAAAAACTCGGAATAAAATGTCAGTACTTGAAAAAATCCCTGTTTTCCTCAAAAAGAAGGAACACGCCGTAGAAATAATCTCGTTTCTTTCCCTTTCAGTGTTTTCCTCCCTGGTATTCTATTTTCTGATGAACTGGGACATGATCGTTAGAATACTCAATGCGAAACACATGTTTGACAACGGTTATTACTACGAGCCGATGCGCGCAGTACTGGAAAGCTTCATGATAGGACTGTTCTCCTTCATTTCATCAGTCTATGCAGTATACGTGTTCATATTTTTTGTATCCGCCGTGTTCTTTGTTTCGGTATGGTACTTTTCACGAGCGTTTAAGCTTGATTTTGCCTTCCTTTTCATGTTTCTTCTGTCTCCGTTCGTTCTTTTTTACGGGATAAAAAACGGTTCCGATCTGCTAGTGATATCCTTTCTGATACTATATATAGCGATGATAATGCGGGATAAACCGGTTTTATCCGGTGTTTTCCTTGCGCTCGCATTCATGTCAAAATCCTACGCCCTCTTATTTTCTCCGCTTTTGCTTTTTTTCCTCTGGGGAAAGAAAAAACAAAGTATATTGAAGTTGTTTATTTCATTAGCGGCAGTAATTGCCTCATTGATCCCGTATTTTATTTATAATCTGCTGGAATACGGGAATCTTTTTTACTCCGTAGGATTATCCTACTTATATTTCCATATTTTTTCATCCTACGTCAGTTTAAGCCTGTCGTTGGCGCATTTCGAAAGCATTCCTTTGGAAGGGTTTGCTGAAATAATTTTTCCCTTAGCTTTGCTTGTCGCTCTGTATTTAAGAAACAAAAAATATCTTTTGTCCAGGATAAAAACGTACAAATTAGAGTACTCAATGACAGCCGCAGCAGTATTCCTTTCATTTATGGTCTACTTTTCTGTTTCCAATCTGATGCAGGCGACCGGGCTATCCTTCTTCAGATTCGCGCTTCCAATGTCGGTTTTCCTGTATATCATGTCGTTTTCCTTTTTGACGAAAAAAGATATGAAATTTATATATATAATCTTTGCAGCGTCGTTGCTGATAGGGGTTTTCATTCTTTATATTTCCAGTTTGAGCGCGTTTCATATCTCGTATGCTAAATCCGCCGTTGCCGTCTTTAATTCAGTATACTCCGGAAAGTGCACCGTTTCGTCAAATGAATGGGTTTATCTTGATTATCTGGGACTGGATGCCGTTCCTCCTCTTTCATCCTATTCAAATTACAGCGGTGCAATACTTAATTTTGGCGGTGTGAACACCTCTGTTCCGCTGGTAAAAAAAGTCGGAAACATCTATCTCTACGGTTATAATAGCTGTGGTTATTATCCATCATTTAATGAATCCAGGGTATACTATGTGATGAACGAGGAAAAAATACCGCAGAACGCGTGTTACTGGCTTTTCGGGATAAATCCCAAAATAAATGTATTCTATTCTGCATGCACTTCATTAAACGCCTATTTTTCAGGCGTTTTGCACTGAACAGCATTTGTTCGGCAGGGTATTTATATAGCGGCGTATGCTAAAAACAATGACATTATAATGTTACTAAACATCACAAACAATGACATCACAATGTAATTATGTAAATACATGCAATTCCTTAAACACCTGCCTTTCGGGTGTTTTGCACTGATATTATTTATTCGCTGGTTTTCTTTCAAAAGCATGGAGAAGCATAGACAGGATAAAAGGATTGTTGTTTTTAGGGCGTTGTGGTTATATTCTCTTATAGTCTGGGTGTACATTGCCGTTGAAAATTTAATTTATCCTGCAGCGGTTTATAGCAGTAACTTTTCCTACTATATACCTGTTAAGACCAACCTATTGGGGATAATAGCATTCGCAGCCTCGTTTGTTTTCTACCTTCTTTCCAAGCTTTTGTGATCAGTGAAGCCCGTATGCCTTGTCATGCTCGTCTATATTATTTATCTGTATGCAGTTATCTTTGCAGCGGTATATTATTACTTTATTCCCGACGTGCTTGCTTCGGTAGCCGCTTAAAAAACCGGTAAGCGTTTCCGAAAATTCGGGGTTGTCATATATTCTGGTTATTGCTTTGATTATGTGATTATAGCTCCCCCTGTCTTTATTGTATACTTTATTCAGATATTTTTTAACCGAATCATTGATTTCCAGTCTGCCGTCATCCATTAATATTTCCTGTATTTTGTAATTTGCCATCTTTTTTTATCAGGATAAAACCACTATAAATACTTTAAAAACAGCAGATTGTTTTCCGATGCGCCATATTTCATCCAAGTTAGATAGCCGAATTTTTCCATGCAAATATCTCTGACAGGGCATAGTTAAACGCAAATGCGACTATTATTCCTATAAAATTCGCCAGTAAGTACTCTATAAAAAGCGAAAGATACAGCGCTATCAAAACGTTTATGGATAATCCGGCCAAAGCCACCAAATTGTATCTTGGCAGAGCTTTCCTTAATTTTACCCTTCTTTTGAACGTAAAATTATGGTTCAGTATGAAGTTGGTAAGGATTGATGTTTCAGCTGAGATTATAAACACTATATACAGTGGTAAATACGCATGCAGCAGGAATGCCACCCCTTCGTTTACAAACACGCCGGACAGACCTACAAGTCCGAATATTATTATGCGGTAGTCATTTAACCTTAATACCTGCCGCAGTAAATCCAGCATTACATTGAAACTTAGTTTAGAGCTCCCAAATTTTCTTTCGCCAAATTCATATTCAATCTTTTTTATTTTAGCTCCCTTATCAAGATTCATGATGAATGCAAGCATTATCTTGTATCCTATCGGCTTTATGCCCTTTAAGTTCACTCTGTCCAGTCTGAACCCGAAATAACCCGACATCGGGTCATCTATCTCCCTTATTTTCGGAATAAGCACTTTAACAATCGATTCTGCGGTTTTTGATATGACTTTCCTGTAAAACGGCATTTTAAGCGTTTTCCTCGACCCGTACGCAAATCCATATTCATCGAGAGATTTGAAAAATTCAGGTAGTTTTTTAGGATCGTGCTGAAAATCGGCGTCCATTACAACCACCTTAGCCTGTTTGTCTGTGATGGTTTTTACGCCGGACAGCACGGCGGATGCCAGTCCTCTTTCATTTTTTCTAACGATCAATTTGACGTTTTTGAACCCGCCGCATATCTGTGCAGTTCCGTCGTTGGAATTGTCGTCTACGATGATTACGTTGAAATCTTTCAGCAGCGGAAGAAGCTCCCTCAGGTTTTCCGCTTCTTTGTATGTCGGTATCACAACATAGTTTTTCATTAATATAATATGAGAAGAAGGTTTTAATCCCTTCTTTAGAGCATTTTCAACTGCAGCCGGTGTCTTTTAATTATCAATATAGTCATAAAGGATGCCGTATACCGCTGACAGGTCGTAAAGGAAGGACATGATATCCTTTAAATTACATTATAAACCCTGGCTTCGATACTTTATTTATGTTTCCTATAAGGAACAAGATTTATATATTTATGTTTCCTATAAGGAACATGAAAAAAGAGATATTTAAGAAGCTTTTGGTTGAATGGGCGGATAAACAGCTGCCTGAGATGATAGACAGAGAAGTGAAAGTGGATGTCAGCGGAAAGAAAATCATAGTAGTAACGGGAGTACGACGTGCCGGTAAAACCTACCTTTTGTTTTCGACGATCAAGGACTTAATTGACAATAAACACGTAGATAAAAATGAGATAATTTACATAAATTTTGAGGATGAACGTCTTGGCAGCATCTCTGCGCATGATCTTGAAGATTTAACCAGCGCATATTATGAACTGTATGGGAGCAATAATAACAAGTTGTGGTTGTTCGTTGATGAGATACAAAACGTAGACGGCTGGGAGGCCTGGATAAGAAGGATATACGACAGCGGAAAGTATAATATATTCGTTACGGGTTCCAATTCGAAGTTCTTAAGTGCGGAAATAGCTACGTCACTTAGCGGTAGGAATCTTACTTATGTAGTTTATCCCTTCTCATTCAGGGAGTTTATTTCGGCAAAAGGTTTTACACTGGACAAAACAACGCTATATTCGGAACA
>JAJZXE010000007.1 GCA_021802505.1 Nanobdellota archaeon | reverse complement strand
AGGCTGATAGCTTCGGCATCGAACGGGATGGACGATGCTGATTGGAATATAGACAATATAAACGGCTTCAAGCAGAAGATCGAGTTTATACTTGATGTGACGGAGATACTGGACAGTTTCTCCGGAGACAGGAAATTGGTCGACGAGTTCCTTCAGTCAAGGATAAATCACCTGATACAGAACAGCGGCAGCGAGTATAATCTGATGAAATACAAAAACTCCCTGAATTATTCCTTCTTTGAATTCGTAGAAGCCATAAAAGATTACATAAATTACGGAGGCGGCAACAAAGAAACATTAAAGTATGCACTGACCGTATTCGCAAAGCTGAACCATCCGCTGTTTCCGTTTGTGACCGAGGAGATCAACGGCGCAGTAAACAACGGTAAACTCCTGGAAAGTTACAGGAGCTGGCCTGAAATCATAGAGGAATACAGAAACGAGGTCGTTGAAAACGAGTTCGAGGTGCTAAAACAGACCGTGGACGACATAAACAACCTGATAAAAATAATAAACAAAAAGCCCTCCGAAATAATTATAGGGGTAGCAGGAAAGGAGAAATTTGAGGTATACAACAGGGTAGAAGAGATTACCCACACAACGAGAGATGTAAAAGAGATAAGAAAGCACCTGCCGAACGGCGAATTTATAAACAGACTCCTTAAAAATCCGAAAAAACTACCTAATAAGAAACTTGACATGGAGAAAGAGATCAAGGTTTTCACTGAGGTTGCCCCTAATCTGGAGAAGATTTTCAACGCCAAGGTCAAAATAGAAGAAAGCAGAGAGGATAAAGCCGTTCCCGGAAAACCGATGCTGATAATAAAATGAAAGGCAATTACATGCTGTTGTTCACTGCCATCACGCTCGCGATAAGCTTTGTTCTTATATTTGTATTTCATATCTTTGTATTCATACTGTTTTTATTTTTACCGTTCTTTGGTTTATTCAGAGGAAAACATGGAAAAAGGAAGACTAAACAAGGGATTTGACATAATAGGCGGAATAGCCATAGTGAAATTCGACGGGAAGCTTGCAAAAAAAGAGAAGATAAACGCCGTCAAAAAGCTGCTGCAAAACAACAAAAACGTAAAGGTAATATTTGAAAAGACGGGAATGATCCACGGGGAGGAAAGAGTACCGGAGCTGAAGCCGCTCGTAGGAAAGGACAGCCTGACAATATACAAAGAAAACGGATTTTCTTTTTATGTAGACGTCAAAAAAGTGTTTTTTTCCCCAAGGATGGCAAATGAAAGACTGAGGGTCGTAAAAGAAGTTAAGGCAAAGGAAAACGTCCTGGACATGTTCTGCGGCGTCGGCCCATTTGCAGTACCCATAGCAAAAAAAGCCGCCAAGGTGACCGCGGTAGACATAAACAAACACGCGATATCCCTGCTGGAGAAAAACATCGCACTGAATAAGATATCAAACATAGAGTATTACCGCGGTGATTCGAAAAAAATCGTAAAAAAACTGGATGAAAAATTCGACAGGATTATAATGAATTTTCCGCTTTATGCATACAAATTTCTGGGTACTGCGCTGGAAAAGTGCAATCAAAAGGCCGTCATACACCTGTATTCATTTGTGAAAGACAAAGACAGCAAAGACCTGAAGAAAAAAATAATGGAAGACTGCAAAAATCATTTCAAAAAAGTGACGATAAGGGAACACCCTGCGGGGGAAGTCGCACCGTACCTGGAAAGACGCTGCTTTGATATAAAACTGAGCGGGATAATAAAAAATTAAAATACGTTAGATACACATTAACTATATTTAGGTAAGTTTACAATCATAAGAATCGCAGACTTTGCTGTAAAACTAATATAAAGAATTAAAACCTAAGAAACACTACCAAATGAAACGGAAGGCCTACCACTTGAAGGAGGGTATGCTCTTACATCTAGCCATGTTACATTGACTTCGCTTCCGCTGGTAGGACCACAACCTGCCCCATTTCTAAAAAGCACTGTTTGCAACGGAGTATTCTCAGGATTTGCATAGGACTGAAGAGTGTAATTAAGTAAATAACCCATACTTGTACCTGCGTTAGTAAGGGAAAAAACTTCTTGATTTCCTATTATTCCCGTACTATTGTAAAAATTTTGTGCCGCTTGACTGATATTTCCATACTGATAATGTACCCAAGAAGTTGGAGAATTTATCCATTGCGCCCATCCAGCGGAATCACCACTACTGAAATTATACCAACCAAGAATCGTCCAACCACAATAACGAGGAGGATTTGGGATATAACTACCCTGCCAATCTAGTATCGCAGGTAAAGAAAAATTTTCTCTGTTATAATAAAATTCCACGCCCACTGGACTAAATTCAATTGTAAAACCATTGTGTATCTCAACATATTTTGTAGTATCAAAATTATTAGTAGTCCATCCCGCCGGATAAGTAGTTCCTTTAAAATTTTGGTAATAATTAAAAACGTAATTGCCATTATCGTACTCTGCATAGGTATTACACGAAGCTGTGTTTAAGGGATTACTACATGTAAGTTGAGGAGCTTCTCCAGTGTTTACAGTATTCAAAACGTTATCTGATATAGGAAAAAAGTCCATATGGACTGTTGTCGATGTAAAACTGCCTAATTTCAAGAAATAAGCCGCTACTTGGGTGTTGCTCGTTCCATTCTCTCTCCAGGAAGGTATTATGCTGCCGTTTGGATAGGTGAATTCTAGGTTATCCAATGTTGAAGAAGCGTAACTCTTATAATTGCTCATATTTACAACAACCAGTTGCTGCCAAGTCTGTGGTGTTGCTGCAGAAGAACTTATAGTTAATGGGACATATGCTGTTATTTTTAATGCAGATGAAGTTCCTGCTATCGTTCCTGTGGCATTTGTAACTACGTTTCCTGCCGGGGATGAATAGCTGTACTGCAGCTTTGTTGACAAAGAAAATGCTGTTCCTGCTGAGGTACATGCTACTGTCGGTACTACGAAAGTAGTTGAAGAACCTGAAGCTAATGTCACTGGAGTTATACTGTATAATTTACCGGTTGAAGCTGTTGTTCCCGTGGTTGAAGAGAAGTAAACCGCTGTTATTTGAGCTGAAGCTGCATTGTTTGGAAGACCACCCGCTGTTATTGCTACTGTCAAACCTGCAGGACTGCAGATTACCGAACTGATGGCAAAAGGAGAGAAACCGCTGCTTGTTGTTGTCACTGCTGAAGATGGGTTGAATATACCCATACTGTAAAGGATTACTGCTACGATGACTATGATCAGGATAGCCCAACCATAGGTCATCATGTATTCGAGAGCGGACTGTGATCTTTTATTTTGGTTTAGTTTAGTATGTAAAAAGTGGGGGGGCGCGTACGAATATGTGTGGGAACTACCACTCGATGATTTCTCTCTGTTATTGTCTTTACGGCTATTAAACATATGGATACTTTGTTTTTTTTATTTAAATGTTTTGCCTGCGGATTTGCCGGATTGATTTAACAGGAGAGTTTACTTTGTGTTAAGAAGCCATTTCCACAAAGGGGTGAACTTTATCTTCTTGCCCTTGATCTTCTCCTCGGCTTCGTAGTCCCAGGTTATTATCAAAAGGTCATTGCAGTGAAGTTCTTTGGAGGCGAGGAGCAGGTTTTTTGTCTCCCGTTCTTTTATTTCCTTTTTATCATTTATATATGAGACCTGGATTAGACTTGTTACGGACTTGCCGTTTCTAATAACAAAATCCACTTCTGCCTGCTGTTCATTTTTCCAGTAATTTATCTCCATCGAATTGTTGAAATAGCTTTTCCTTCTGATCAGTTCAACCAAAACTATGTTTTCAATAAGTCTGCTTATCTGAGGTGAACCGGTAACCTGTGTTATGAACCCCGTGTCTACGGTATAAATTTTTTTGGGAGCGAGTATAGCCTCTTTTAGCTTAAACGAGAATCTATCCAGTATTATGGTGAGATAACTATTCTCTATAAAGTTTATCCAATTTTGGACGGTGTGAAAACTGCCTATGCTAAAAATATTCTTCAACTTGTTGTAGCTTATCTCCGAAGAAGAATTGCTAATCAAGTACTTAACGAACTGCTTAAATTTTGCACTTTGTCGTATCTTGTATCTTTGTATTATATCTCGTTCGACTATGTCCCTATAGAGCACCAATATTCTGTCGGGATCACCGTCTAAAACTATGGGGAAACCACCGTTTTCAAGATAAGCTCCCAACAATTTTATCATCTGTGCCTTTTCTTCGGTCGTGTATACTCCCTTTGAATTTTGATGAACGTTTTTGTACTCCAAAAATTCCCTAAAACTAAACGGCAGTAGCTCATACTCCTTGTGTCTGCCTGTCAGATGAGTCGCTAGTTCCTTGCTTAGAAGCGATGAATTACTGCCTGTCAAAACCACTTTTTTGGATATTACTAACCTGGATATGAATAGTTCCCATCCTTTTATATTCTGTATCTCGTCGAAAAGCAAAAGGGTAACATTCCCCTTAAGATAATATATCGCCTCCAAAACTTTGTCTAGATCCTTAAGGGTTATTTCAGATAGCCTTTCATCATCAAAATTTATATACCCAAAATCTTGGTCTTGTAAAAAAGCGAAAGCGAACGTGGACTTACCACTTCTTCTCGGCCCAGTAATTATACTAGCTACATCAAATTTAATGTCTTTTTTGTCTAACCTTAATTCGCGCGGTATGAAGCCCCTAGCTAATCTCCCTTTCATATCGCTTTCCTGGCTCCTTGCTATTTGTGCTATTTCGCTTACTGAAGTCATATTTTTGTAACGCATTGAGTATATTTAAATCTTATGCACTATAAATGCATAAGTTTATGGTTTTCTTTGGCAGTATTAGATTATTTAAATGTTTGCTCTATTAAAGCAGACTATTCTGTAAAGTTAGGTCTGATATATCATTTATACATCCGAGAATAAAATAAATAGACCGCGAAAATGCCCGGCAAGCCGAGATTAAGAGATTAAACTTAAACCTTGGAGAGCCATTTCCACAGCGGAACGAACTTGATGGTTTTGCCTTTTATCTGCCTCGTCTATTTTATGTGGACTGTATTGTACGTATTGAGACGGCTTAAATAGGCTGAGGGAAAGCCTTATATTAATGTACCGTATATGAACCATATGGCTTATAATGGAGACAATGTAGAACTAGAAATTATACTGCTTCTGCTTAGAGGAGAAGACCACTTAAGGAGCATCAGCCGCAAGCTACTGATACCGCATGCGACAATTATGAGAAGGTTAAACGGACTAATAAAGAAGAACGCTGTGGATTACAAAAAGAACGGAAAGAACAAGGACTTCTTCCTTAAAAAAACGATGGAATCAAGAGCCTATATCTATAGCGCGGAGATGTACAAACTTTTAAAATTATTAAAAAAATACCCTGAATTGGGTGTGATTTTAAACGACGTGATCAATAAAACGGACGAGAAACTGGTCCTGCTTTTTGGAAGCTATTCAAAATTTGAGGCAGGCAAAGAAAGTGATATCGATATCTATGCAGAAACAAACGATTCTAAGGTGAAGGAATCAATAGACTCTCTTCACACAAAAATAAGCGCAAAGATCGGGAAATTTGACACGTCCTCGATGCTTGCGAGAGAAATAATAAAGAATCATGTTATAATAAGAGGAGTAGAAGAGTTTTATGAGAGAATCAAATTTTTTGATTAAACTTGGCGCGAAACGGGAGCTGCGGCTCGTCGAGCCTTCTGATGAGATCTGCAGGTCATATCTGGAAAAATCGGAAAACTGCTTGAAAGCCGCTAAATTGCTCCTTAGACATGATTTACACGAAAACTCGATCGCTATGTCCTACTATGCCATGTACGATTCTCTCACTGCCCTACTCTTTAAAATCGGTGTGAAATGCGAGAACCATTCCGGCTCAATCTTGCTGCTGGAAAAATTGTTTGAAAGGAAGGATTTATTTGATGCGATATCATTCGCAAAGAAGCAGAGAATCGACAAGCAGTATTATATCATTACACAAAATGAGTTTGGAACTATCAAAGACGATACAGAAACCATGATCAAAAAGGCGGAAGAATTTAGGATACAAATCAGGATTATAGTCGAAAAGGTTTCTCTAAATGAAATAGCGATGCTTAGAGAAAAATTAAAAAAGATCCTCAGACAACGTATTTCTTGAAAATCGCTAGTCGCATAACCTCATTTGTATTAGAAGCTCACCAGGCTGGCCTGCTTTGGCGCCTCTTTTTAGACGAAGGCCTCGAAGATGCTGCAGATGACGATAAAATTATACTATTTGAGGAAGAGATGTCGACTTGGCATAGTGCAGCCGTATAACATTGAGTGAACTACCCCAAGCTTCCGCATGGGGCTTCCTGCTTCTCAGGACCATGACTCGTAGACCTGAATTTGATTTTCATCTTGGAGTGAGGTATTCTCCTGAGATAAAAAGACGCCCTCATCCAGCATCCATCTATATCCCTCTGGAAGTCTCAATAACATATGCTATACCAATAATTTTTATAAGAAATCTGAATAATAGCCAAAAGTACAGCTGCTACTCTTCTTAAGACTAGACCCATGCTACATTTGTGGCTACGCCGTTGTTGCTGTTGCCGAAGTAATCGTTTGTATTGCCGTCCATGGCCACTATGCTACTAAATCTGCATCGACTATTAGTGCACCGTTAAAACCTTCCGAAAAAATAGGTCATCTGCATTCTAAACAGATTTTATGCTGGTAATTATCGTGTTTTCGCTGAATTTTAAAGCAAAAGCTTTTTCATTTCAAATATAAATGCCTTGGCGCGGTCTAAAGAAGTCTGTGCTTTGGAGCGTTTTATTTCTTCTGTCATCTCATACTGAAACTTTGACCTCTTGACCCGCTCAAAATCAAAGCTCTCAACCAACTCATCCGCTTTTATATTCGAGAGTTCGAGGGCTTCGGTTTGGGCTTCATCGAATTCCTCCAGTATACTCGCTTTAAGTTTGCCTCTAACAAATATAATTAAAGTGTCTGCGGTTACCTTGTGTGAAATTCTATGACCTACTTTGTATCCGAGACTGTACAAGACCGCGTTGGCGATATAATACATTGAATAATATGAGCATACGATGACCCACAGGGATGACAGGTTCTCTTCAAATATGAAATTTGCCACGTTCAGACTCTCGTCCGCATTCTTCTTGAAGGTGTTTAATATCCTGTCATCGACCTCTTTTGTTCTTTTCAACAAACCTTCATACAGATACGCTTTAACATTCTTTTCTGCGCTCGCTATCCTTTCTTTATCCAGCATATTCCAACCTTCGGTAATGGTCTTCTATCCCTATTAAGATTATATTTTTCTTTAAAGCCTCTGAAACAACGTTAAAAGTATTTGAGCCGGCCATCGTTAAAAATTCTTCTTCCGTAAGAAAGGTGAGGTGTATGTCTAATGGGATGACAGATAATGCGCGCCGTATCAATTTTTCCCTGTCTTGATCTGCGATTACCATTAAATCTATATCCGAAGCCCTGGTTACGCTGTTTTTAGCATACGAGCCAAATATCAAACATTCAAAAGGGAACCTAAGGAGATTAAGTGTGTCATATATGACTTTAAACCCCCTATCTTTCAACAGTCTCTCTCTGCGCACATATTCCGCCCAAAAAATAAGGGGGTTGTTCCTGTTAACCAAAGTGCAGATGTTGGTTCTCCCAAATTTCTCCAGCGAGATAATGCCATCCGCAGCCAGCTTTTTTACCACGCTATAAACGTTCTTATAATTTATTCCGAGATGATTTGATATTATGGCTATGTTTGTTTTTTCATCACGCTGCTCTATCAAAAACATGAGAACACGTATCTTTAATGGTATATTTACCATAATAATATGGTAATTTTATAGTATATAAGACTTGCGTTCTGCGTTTTTAGCATAACTTAGACGCAGTTCTTTAAGAGTTCTAAAATTTAGGGCAAGACCCAGTTCACATTCATAGCTACGCCATTATTGCTGCTGCCGTTAAAATCGCCTTTATTGCCTTGGTTTTTGAGTTATATTTAAATAGATCTGATATTCCTACCAATAAATTAATGGGGTTCTTATGGTCAATTGGAATAATATAAGTCCCATCTGGGGCATAAAAATCCACTTTTGGCATTGTGACCCTAAAAGCATAGCAGCTGTACGCCATTATGTTTCTTACGTATTTAAAATTGGCTGTATCGGCAATCTACTCTACTTTATTAACAAAGCCTGTTCCGGCGTTAGATTCATGATCCAATAAGGTCTATGAACTTATGTCTAAAACGTTTTATGTTTTCTTCATTTAGCATCTCAGTAAATTCTAATAATTTTGAGTTAAAACTTTCTGCAGATCTAAGCAGTTCGAGAACCTCCCCCTTACTTATTTCAAAGTCGACGTAATATTGTTTCTCTATACGTTCTTTCTTGGCATGGAGAATAAGCTCCGTCTCTAGTCCAAATACCTCTTTAAGTATCATTATCGAAGCAAAATGACTCTCGCTTTTTATACCAATTCTAAATAACAACGACAACGCCGCATAATACATGCTATAATACAATATAGAAACTGCCTCCTCTAGTTTGTCATTATCCATGAGAAGTCTCGCGGATTTCAGATAATCGTCGGCTTTCCTTCTGTAAGAACTCATCAGGTTAACGTTTGGTTCAATCAATTTTAATCTTCCGCTTTTATAAGCCTTAACCAAAGAGTTTTCTTTTTGCATAGTATTCCTCAAGTCCTTTTAAGACAACATGATTTTTATCTATTTCTTTTATCAATAGGTTGTCTTCATCATAAAATCCTATCTTTATGCTCAATTTTGATGATATTGCTTCTAGCTCTGATTTTAACTGCTTTAAACTTTTTGCGTCTTTGGTAAACGGTTCGATAAATAAATCTATATCGCTGCGTTCATCGGCACTCTGTTTGGCGTAGGAGCCGAATAGTAATGCGAATGCTATATTTTTGATGTCACGCACACTGCTGGCTATTCGCCTTATGTCTGGATATTTTCTTGCAAGTTCATTAAGTTTGTATAACTCCATCATCATGATCCAGTTCTTAGCCTCGAATGAATTCTTTAGGAAAAAGGTCTTGTTCCTGCCTTCCTTATTAAAATCTATTACATTCTTTGACATCAAGAGACTTAGTTTTCTCGCCACAATCATAGGATTTAGCTTCAGTTCTCTTGCCAACTCCCTTACGTGGACTGGCTTGTTTATTATCCTATCTAAAAACATAAATTCTAATTCAAGTGTCATATCATTATGTAACATTTATGTTACATATGTAACATTTATGTACTATTCACTTAAATACTTTTATTCAGTGTGACTGTGGGATTAATACTTTTTGGTAGCTATTACCAACAATACTATAATTCTTGGTAATTCATTACCATAAAGACAGTATCGGTCAGAGATTCAGCTCACACGTTTATAAAAACAAACTCGAGAACGCGTTTTTCACACCTTATCCTCAATTAGAATAATATAAGTCCCATCTGGGGGCATAAAAATCCACTTTTGGCATTGTGACCCTAAAAGCATAGCAGCTGTACGCCATTATGTTTCTTACGTATTTAAGCAGGTTCCAGTTCTGCTTCTTTATCTTGTTAAGCACTATGTCTGCTGCGGACAGGGATTCGAAAAAATGATAGAGATCCTGCCCTCTCAAAACCTGCGGGGCCTTATCCGCCAACCAGATTGCAAAGTTCTTCGCTTCCATATCCGATGCAAAGTATATGTCAATCTTTTCGACCCTGCCGGAGAAAACGGCGTTTATCTTCTCAAATATGGAATCGTCGGAATTCCTGAAAACACTGATGTCAGTGGAATTAGTTATGACCAGCGTATTTAAATCGGTTATAATGCTGGAGATATTGCCTTTTGCGCCGCCCACTATCCGGTCCACAAGTTTATCATCCAGGTGAAGCTTGTTGTATATCACAAGTTTCATGGCAACAGTCTTCAATGCTCTGTTATTAAGCTTGTAAAATCTTATTATCTCGTATCCCGCAAGATACTTTTTGTATTTGCCGCGGAATATATCCCCTGTCTCCGATTCAAAGATGAGTATGGTATCAGTTGCAACGGAATTTATCTTCTGCGCTATGGACGGATCTACGGACAGCAGCTTCTCCATGTCCTCGATATAGATGACTTTTCTGTTTGACTGAAAAAGCGACTTTGAAACGGCGGATTTCTTTATGCTTTCCAATATGAGCGAAGAAACACTCTGTGTTTCATCCGTCAGTTCATACAGGTTTATTATCTCGAAACTCGCCCCCATCTCATTAGCTATTGCCTCCGCCAGGAAATTTTTACCGGTTCCTGCAGGACCGTTGAATATAAGCCTTGATTTACCGCGTTTAACCAATGACAGCGCCTTGGAGGATATACTGTTGGAATAATTTTCCATGAACATCCTCATTTCCGGCTTGTATACGGAAAGCATAATTCACTTCAGGCTCGACAGAAACGCGAGGAAAGCCTGAAACTGTATAAAGGGCGTGGCGCCTTCTACTATCCTGTAATCCGTTTCCGCCAGTTTCTCAAATACGTAATTTTTCACCTTTTCGTTTACTATATCGGTGGTGGATATTACATTAAATATGGAGATAAGCAGCTCTTTCATGTTTATTCCGCTGTCTATTATCTCAGAGAACAGCTCCCTTGATCTCTTAAAATCGCCGGATAACGCGGTTTTTAAACCCTCTATAGTTTTTGATATGTCCATTAAACCGCTGCTTTGTAAAACCGCTTTTGCATCGATTTTCTTAGAAACATTTGAAAGGGACTGCAGGAGATTTACAAGCGTTCTTAAATCCCCCCTTGAAACATAGTCCAGTGCATCCATAGCCTCGCTGTCAACCTCTAATTTCTCGCTTCCCGCTATTCTCTCTATAAACTTGTGGACATCCGACTTTGAAAGCGGCTGGAATCTCAGGATCGCGCACCTGGACTGCAGTGGCTCTATTATGTTGCTTTGGTAATTAACGCTGAATATAAATCTGCAGGTTGCACTGTATTCCTCCATCATTCTTCTCAGGGCCTGCTGCGCTTCCTGGGTAAGGGAATCCGCCTCATCAAAAAGTATTATCTTGAAAGGCGCATCTATCGGTTTTGTCCTTGCAAACTCCTTCACCTTTCCCTGTATGACGCTGAGTTTTCTGTCATCCGAAGCGTTCAATTCTATGAAATTCTGGTTCCATGTCGTTGAACCGAATACTTCTTTCGCTAGAACGACTGCAGAGGTTGTTTTTCCGACTCCCGGTGGACCGGAAAGAATCATGTGCTGGATTTCCTTCTTTTCGGCCATCGCCTTCAATTTTTCTATGATTTCCTTCTGCCCAATTATTTCATCAAAGGACTGCGGCCTGTATTTTTCTATCCAGAGCGCCATATTATATGTCCGCAAAGAGCTCTGCGGAAGGATAAACGATTATTCCCTTGTCTTTTATATCCAGAGGGATAAACTTTGTAAGATGGTCTGTCGACCGCATTTTTATTATCCGTAAAGCTCTTATGAATGTCCCCTGTCTTTCTACCATGTAAAGCGCAACGACGCCGTCTGATGCAAATTCCTCCACTCCAAAAGATGACAGCTTGTTTTCACCGTAGGGCATCTCCCCTATAAAGATGGCAGTGCACTGCCTTGCCTTTATTATGGTAGAAAGTTCTATAACAGCCTTCCTGATTGACATTATATCCGAAAAGAACATCTGCAGGTAGGTTATGGAATCTATCACCAGGCGCTGTGCGCCCATTGCATCCAATTCGGAGGACACCACCTCCTTCAATGAGTCATAGTCTACAAGCGGAATCGTTACTATCTTTATCGTGCCATTGTCCACATACTCCTTAAACTTTGGATCAAACAATACATACTGTGAAATCAGATCATCCGTGCTTTCTTCCAGCGTGAAGTAAAGCCCCTTTTCGCCTTTTTTTGCGCCGTCCGCCAGAAACTGCATAGAGAAAGTGGTCTTACCCGCCCCCGGTGTTCCCGTCAGGAATACTACACTGTTTTTTGGAAAACCTCCCTTAAGAGCTTCATCCAAACCTGGTATACCGCTTGATTCCCTTTCAACCTTTGCTGTATTTGTATTTTCCATTTATGCCTCGAATATCGTATCTCCCATGAGCTGATACCTAATCCTTATAAGAGAATTCTGGCTGAGTATCTTGGCCCACTTATCAACCAACTCTTTGCTAACATTTAAAGCTTGTGCAGCCTGCGAGGAGGTGACAGAATGCTTTTCCTTTACCAATGTAAGCAGTCTGCTAAGTGGATTGTTTAATATCTCATCCACTTCCTCAGTCTTGCCGCCGTTTAACTTCCCGAAATTCGTTGTTTCAAATATTTTCTTTTGCAGCTCTGACTGGGGATTAGCCTGCTTTTCAAGCGAAACCGCTTCAAACGGAGAGATGTTCTCAGTTTCTGTTTTTTCTTCGACTTTAATATTAGTCGGTTTTCCAACCTGCAATTTATTAAGTTCTGTCTCTCTTTCCTGGAGTGAAATCTTTGTTTCCTGCTTTTTTGCAGGCTGTGCAACCATCGGCTTTTCTTCTACTTCTATATTGCCAGGCTTGTAGTTAGGGCCCTTGACAAGCTCATTTGCCATTTTGTTTATTTTCTGTTCATTTTCCACCTTATTTTTATCTTTTTCTTTGATATCAATAACCGGCTGTAGAATAGCCTGTTTTTCCTCCTCCGATTCCTGCGTTCCGCGTTTCTTTGACACGCCGAATAATGGCACTTTCTTTCCTTCAGAAAGCTTCTCCATGGCACTGCTTGCCTGCTTCAATGTCTCACTTGTTATTTTTTCCTTCGTTGCGGCAAGACTTATCTGCGGTATTTCCGGAAGTTCGACACCCATGGTAGAAGCTGCGCGAAACAAAGAGCTGTTTATAAGAGAAACATCGGAATATAACTTGTAAGAGGTATCCAATATGTTCTGTGCAACTTGTTTTATGGTGCTATTATCCATAACATAATGAATAAATCCGTTACTTAAATAATCTTACTGTCTTATAAAAATTACAGCCTTCTAGTATTCACCCGAATAATTAAACGCGTTTATCTTGCCTTCCAATTCAGATATGTAGGATAAACTACAAACGGGAGCGGTGTTATTTATTACGCTGCATATCTGTGCAGTGAGTATATTTGCTGCACCCAAAATTGTCTGGCCCAATGATCCTGGAGTCGGATTCTCTATAGAATTAAGTATATCCGCGTGCGTGCTATAAGCGGGATTTAAGCCGCTGGAAGAGATATATGTTCCTGCGTTGAGAGTCGCTCCATCAAACACGTATTGATTATTTATGTCGAAGAAGGGCACGCCGCCAACAAAGAAATTGGTTATTCCAAATCCGTGCGCTGCACTCACCCCTGCAGAAGTGGCATTAAAACCATACATACCTTTTTCATATACATTGGAATAAACAGTAGGATTTAATTGCCCTATCCCGGAAGCATTTACCAAAAAAGAAGTGCCAAGCTCATCAAAAGGTTCAAAATTTATATATTTTGAGGTGTAATACGACCCGGTTACAAATGGTGTAGGGTTACCGTCACCGTAAGGCGCCTGACCGGAGTCTATAGCTGCCTGGGAAGTTGCTTCTTTAAATAAAGACTGGGAGAAATTAAACATCAGTGTAGGAATATTTCCGTCGTTTGTAGCGGATCTGTCATAAAATAACTTTGTAAAATTACCGAATCTAGATAATGTTACTGCAATTACCCATCTCTGTCCAGCACAGAACGGGCAGCCCTGTGCTCCGATGTAGACAAATGCTGGTTTCCCACCCTGGCTTATTGAATAATTTGAGAAATTTGATGGAACGGATATTGGAACTATGTCATAATTTTGACCGCTGCCATTGCCATAAACTAAAACGTAATATCCTGGCGATGGTCCCTGACTTGTCGTAGTTGGTTTTTCATATAAAAACCTGCCTGAAGCCTGCTGTGCACCAACAAGCGCCAACTGACTGCCCAAATTTGATAAACCGTTTATATATGTAGGTCCTAAGGACTCGCCGTCTGGACCCAAGAAAAATGCTCCCGATGCATTTGCATTAACGGTAGGTTTCAGCGATGAAACGGAAGATGAAGAAAGTATATGAAAGCCGAATATAAGAACGACCAAAACGATCACTACCGCAAACACGCCTACTCCGATAGGAATGAACATATTATTTTTGCTTTTATTGCTGCCTTTGACTTCGGGAGAAGCATTTGCTGTGGATAATCTTTGATTCTCTTCCCTCAGGCGCTGGATTTCTTTCAACCTCTCATTCTCTTTCCTAAGTTTTTCAAGTTCATCGCCTTTTTCGCTATTTTCCTGCTTATTAATCGATGAATCCGCATTGGTAGGAGCCTGAACCGGTTTATCATCCTGGTTCTGTTGATTACCGGTGACATTGTTAACAGAGCTGTCACTGCTACCGGTCTGAATAGGGTTGTCCGTTTTTCCCGCATTATTTGATTTGTCTTCCTCTGGCATTTTTATTCTATTACCTCTCTGCTTAAATAAATTGCGGTATTGAATAGCCCGTTTTTTGTCAACTCTCCGCTTATTTCAAAGTCTCTAAGTAAAGCGCAACAACATTCGACCAAGCACTGAATAGTTATCAGATAAATGGAATACATTAAAACTTACATAATCAGACAACGGTCAAATAACGGCTTAAGTCTTCGGAAGCAGTTTTTTGATCTCTGGTATTAATGAAGGCAGAGTTTCTACTACTATCTTGTATATTACCTCATAATCAATTCTAAAATATTGATGCGCTATGATGTTTCTAAGAGCTATAAGATCCGACCAATTTATTTTTGAGTTTGCTTTCATGTCGGGAAAATGATTCAGAAGCTGGTTTACGGCTTCTCCAGCTATCTCCAAATTGCGTATGACTATATCCTGTTTATCTCTAGAATCCATAAATGCGTCCAATGAAACATTTTTAAGCTGATCCGATGCCCTTTTTAAGGCATTATATATCTCTGATATATAAACTTCTTGTTCTCTCATAATATCTTTATCTGTTCGGATAGAATGTACTTTTTCAATAAGGGGTGTATAAAATTATAAGAAACCAGGTCTACTTCTCTTCCCGTAGCCTCTTTCAACTCCAGCCACATATGCACATAGTTTATTCCTGGGGTTTTTCCGTCCTTGAATGCAACAAGTATATCCAAGTCACTATTTTCTTTTTCCTCTCCTCTCGCAAACGATCCAAATATTGCTGCGCTCACAACCCCGTATTTTTTGAGTATTGGTGTTATCTTTGCGGCTATTTCATTTATTCTTGGCGGTAATTGAGATTCAGTCTCTTCCATATTATTTACATGATATTGAACAGATAAAAAGTTTGCCAGTTGTTTTAATTGTAAACTTTTTGAATTTAATTGGATTGCGGTATTGAATAGCCCGTTTTTTGTCAACTCTCCACCTATTTCAAGGCTTCTTTGTGAGTTGCAACAACATTCGACTAAGCGCCGGAATACCGGTTTGCACCCTGAAGGACTGCCGTTTCATCCCTTTCCCAGCAATCAGCCTGCGCATCATCTTTCGGCGCTGGAAACGGGTATCGTTTCTGCTCAGTTGCCCGCCTTTTACAGCGATGCATTACTGCACTTCAGTTTTAAAGGTGAACGGACTTCCTCCTTTGATGGTCTGTTGTATACAATACCGCTATTATATATAGCAATCTGCTTTTAATAATTTGTTATGAAGCTTGTACTGCTGGATGACGGCGATTTGAAAAAAGACGGAAAGCTTTACATAAAGGGAATAAGACTTTCAGGCTCTGTTAAGCTTGACTATAAAACGCAGAAACATCTTTCCTTTCTGGTGCAGGGCGACAATGAACTCCATAATGTAATGTACTTTGATGAAAAACCCGACAGTAAAAGGTGGCAGTGCGACTGCAAGTGGTACACTCTGCAGGACAAATTATGCTCGCACATAATAGCCGTCAATATTGCCTTGAAAAACGGCAATTTGAAGATTGATTAATAGTACAGGGACATGTAAGAAGGAACATTTAAACCCGTACCGAATTTTTCTAATTTTGCACCGCCTTCCTTTAATTTATTGTCGTGCCAGTAGTCTATTGCGCCCATAAAATCCATTAACCTTTGGTTTTTGGCCTTATCCAAAATTTTTAATGCGCCATTTTCAAGCGAGTATATCCTTGAACCCGCTATTTTATTTCCATAGATAGTCCGTCTATACACTATGGTCCTGCCTTTATTTTCTTTTTTGTTGAATAATCTAGCAAGAACAGTCTTGTTAAGATTCCCCCGTTCTTCACTTGAATTCGGGTATTCGAGATAGCGTTCGGATTTTATAAGCGAGTAACCCTTAAGATCGATTTCACCGTTGTCCTCAACCACGGACAGATTTAATCCGTTTAAATCGGGTATCGAATTCTTTTTCGAGAAAGGCAGCATGACTAAACCTGCGGATACTGCGTACGAGTTGCCCGTTTCCTTGAGTTTTTCTCTGTCTACCAGAAAAAGATCCAGGCGTTCATCAAAATAAGTCAGGTTTTTACTTGTCTTCATTGAAAGAATATGCTCCGTTTTTCCCGTGTTTTCATACCAATTAAACGTGTCTTTGGACTGCAAAATCTTTAGGTCTTCATTCTCCATCAGAACATTCAATATTTCACTGTCAGAGGTCGTTATATACCTTTTATCAAGTAGATCATCAAGCATAGATCTTTTCTCATCCCGCATCATAAATAGAACTGAGAATGAAACAGTTATAAATACTTTTGCCGGAAAGTTATCCTCTTAATACCTTGCACACCCAGTCCGAAGGTGCGGAAGCATGCTCTAATTCCTTGGCAAGAAGTGCCGATTGCCGCTCGTCTTTGAGTTTATCCAGTTCAAGGTAGATATAACCCTCTTCCGCGTCGTTGTGCCCTTTCAGGACGCGGATTACAGCTTCGGTTTTTTTCTTCGCCCCCCCAGTATCGTTAACGGCTATCAGTCTTTTTATTTCGAGTAAAAGCTTTGTTATGGCCCCGTGCTCCGCTTCCAACCCCTGTATCCTCAATTTGTTGTCTTCAAATACCTCCGGAAAAAGATGCTCCTCCTCCCAAAACATGTGATTCCTAAGCGAGGAAATTATGACTTCTAATTTTTTAAAATCAGGCTTAGACGAAAGGGAAAGCAGGAATTCACCGAGATATTTATCTATCCTTTCATGATCTTTTGTCAAAACGCTGTCCAGCATAGATTAGCCCTGATTTAATTACAACCCCCATTAATAAAAGAGTTTATATAAGTTGCCCTCGCCAGGATTTGAACCTGGGTGCCCGGTTTAGGAAACCGGTATTCTGTCCAAGCTAAACTACGAGGGCTGCATTAAAGGTAATGCATTTTATGTTTAAATCATTTGATTCTAAAACTATAAATAGTATACTTTATCATATCTTTTTATTGTTCATGGCAGGCTCCAACCCTTTTATAAGCATAACGTACTCAAACGATGATGTGGTGGTAGACAGAGTAAACGAACGCATCGAGGTTCTTATACTTATAAACGAGGCAATAGGGTATGGCGGCATAGTAGTGATCAAGGGTGCACCCGGAACGGGAAAAAGCACTCTTTTGGGAACCATAGAAAAAGAACTAAAAAAATCAAGCAATGTAGAAATCATCAAGGAGGAGTTCACTCCGGCGGTTTATAATAAGATACGAAATATAAACATAAACACCTCCAAAAGACTCGTAGTAGTGCTGGACGACTTTAACAACATAGAAATGCTGGATAACTTTAACCAGCAGCGCGTTATAGATCTGCTGTATAATCTCGGACAGAAAGCCGCGATAATACTTGTTGAAAACCGAATAGAAGGAGTAGAAAAAGAACTAGAGAAGCAGAACAAAAAATTCAAAAGATACGAACTGGATGGACTGTCCAGAGAGGATATCAAGCAGATAATAATCAACCGGTTAAACACCGTAAGAAGCACAAAGTCAGAGTCTCTCGAGCCGTTTACACAGGTGGAATACGAGAAGATATACAAAAAATCAAGGGGTAATCCCCGGATTGCGCTGCTGATATGCTCCGCATTATATGACCAGAAAACAAACAGCATAATATAATTTAGGCAAACAATTAAAAGGATAAGAGGCGAACATAGGTATGAAAACAAACATCAAACTGGCGGTAGTGCTTTTGATTATTTTTACAGCGGTGCTCATAGCCAGCGAGATTTTTGCAGGTTTTAATTCAAAATTATTTTCTACGATTTCATCGCAGACCGGCATTAACTACGCCTCTGTTTCTCCGTTTTACTACCTTTTGTATCTGGTACTGGCGGGACTGCTGATCCCCACAGCCATCATCCTCCTTCTTGTAAAATACAAGAAAATAAGAATAATAAATATACTCATAGTGATACTGTTCCTTTTTGTGATGTACGGCTTCTTCGATCTTTTGCTATTAGACATCTATGTCTTCCCGCTGCATGGAAATGTAAATTCTACCGGCATTGAATTGGCGTTGTTGTCCCTGCTGGTTTACGTCCTGCCCGTGCTGTTTACGATATATTATTTCAGGTACGCGGGAAAATACGGAAAGGACGTGCTTAACATCCTTTTATTTGTATCCATATCCGCCATAATATCGCTGTATCTGAACATAACTACGGCATTGATATTGATAGCAATAATAAGCGTCTACGATTACATTTCTGTGTTTGTAACGAAGCACATGATAACGCTCGCAAAAACCTTTTCCGGTAGCTCTTTCGGGGGAATATCGCTTATGGCAAGGAAAACAAAGAAGGCGGAGGTTTTTTTAGGGGGAGGAGACATGGCCTTTCCAGCGATACTCGCAAACGAGTTTTTCCTGCACTACAATCTAACATCGGGTATTTTTGCGGTGATCGGAGCCGTTCTCGGCCTGTCAATAATATTATTTTTCGGGAAAAAAGGAAAGGCGTATCCGGCTATGGCGGCTATAGGCCCCATGCAGTTCCTTTTTATAGGGTTATATTTCCTGATAAGCTTTATCTAGTATAACGCCGTTATAAAATATTTAAATAAGAAGGATAAAAAAAGTAGGATGGAAGTAAACGTCAGGGAAGAAGATGTTATAAAGGGATTAAAACAGTGCTTTGACCCGGAGATACCGGCAAACATCTACGATTTAGGGTTGATATACAAAATAGAAATAAACGGAACGGAAGTCAGGATACTCATGACGCTTACCTCTCCATTCTGTCCGGTAACCGATTATCTGGTAGAGGACATAAAAGGCAAGGTCGCAGATTTTTCAGGAGCCACGAAGGTTGATCTAGACATAACTTTTGATCCGCCGTGGACAAAGGATAAAATGACCGACGAAGCAAGGGCAGAACTGGGTATATGATTAAAATCAGTCCAGAAAGTCTTTTTCCTTTAATTTTTCGGGAAGGTAAGTTTCCGTCATAAACGACAGACCCTTGGCGGTAAACGCATCCAATTCAACCTTCGCCCCCAGCTTTTCCATCTTGCTCAGTTCTTCCATCCACTGCTTGTTGTTTTTAAACCAGTCGTAGTTCTTTATCTGCTTTATTCTTGCAATATCGACATCCTTAAACTTTATCAGGTGTCTCCTCAACCCGTATTTGTCTATGTCTTCCATCGTCAATCCCATGAACTTTGCCTCGGGCAATGAAAGTTTATCGGAAACGTGGGCGAGCGCAATTGAACCAAACTTTATGGCTGAGTATATGTACACTCCCCAGATATCGCCGTCTGTCAGTACATAAACGGGAAGATTGTGCTCCCTGCTAAGTCTCTGCAGCAATCTACGGATGCCCCTTGTCGCCTGGCCCTGACTTGCTATTATTACGCAGTGCAGCTTCCTCCACGCCTTGTCCTCATTTAACCTGTCCCAGATAGTGGCCTTCTCCATGTAGATGATGAATTTTGCGTCGATTTTTTTGAATATCAATTCTTCTACGTTGCTCGGAACGGCCCATCCTCCGCTGCCCATCTTCGACCAGTCTATTATGTCTCCCCTGTCTTCGACTATAACCTCGCCGGCGACCGCACCGTTCTTATTTGCATTTATATGCAACTGCTCTCTTGTAAGATCGGTTATCAACTCCAGGTCCTCGATTGCCTTGTTTGTCTCAATCTGGTCGTCTACAACGTCTATCTTCGTACCGGGTATTGTCCTTCTGACCTGGTAAAACGCGGACCTCAGGCTGGTATGCTTGTCGTTTTTTATCAGCTCCCTGCTGACGGCAGCCATTGCCATCGTCTGTATAAACTTCCTAACGTGGCCGACATTCAAAAAGTACCTTCTTGATAAACCGCTTCCGAGGGTGATCATCCTGCTTTCCTTGTTATACGTTACGTTTGACAGCCCTCTCACCGGCAGAGTCAGATACGGGTTCTCGCCCTTTTCAATCTGCCTGTAGACTTCCTTCCCCAAACTCTCAAGGACTTCGATCCTCTTCTTTCTTGACTGTTCTATTTCTTTGCTGTCCATATTACTCCTCTTCTCCGGAAGACGTATCTGATTCTATCTTGCTTGAGATGACATCCCCTCTGCTGAGACTTTCTTCAACGTTGGCTTTCACCTCCTCCTTCTTTTTATCCAGAAGACTCTCTATCTTTGCTTTTATTTTCTTTTCATCCATGTCCGTCAATTTTGAGAGCGAATACGCCAGTTCTATCCCGTACTTGTCGAAAAGACTTATCCTTTCCTGGAACAGACTGCTTTTATGCTTTCTGTTCAGGAATACAGAGAGCGTCCTTACAAGCTCCTGCAGCGCTAGTTTTATCTCTTTGGTTATCACGGGATAACTGGCAACGGAATTCTTGCTTTCATTCGTGTAAGGAACCCAGACTGAGGCTATGTGAATTATAAATACCAGCGGTCCTATCGGAACTTTGTTCTCGACCTTTAAACCGTACCTTGCATAGTCCACACCCAAAAAACTCTGGGTCAGCGCGCACGATGATGAATCAAACAACAGAGGGATCTTGTTTGCAAACCTCATTAAAATAGCCCTGTCGGATTGTATGCTGCCGCCGTATGCCACCGCAACTTCTATCTGGAAAGGCATGCCCCTGTAGACTTCCGGCCTTCTCGTGACGGATTTCACAAACTCCGGAGAATATTCCTTCTTTAAACTTTTTTCCAGCTCCTCTCCTCCGATGGGGGATAAACAATCCGTCTGTGGGCGCATCAGATCTAGGGATTGCAAGGTTTTCAGTATCGAATTCGCCTGTGCCCTGTCGATTTCCTGCGGCTTTGTCTTTCCGTCTATTCCTACGCTCTTTAAAGTCTGCTCTGCGACGGCCCTGCTGACCCTTGAAAGCTCGTTTTCCAGGACAGAAGAAACCGTTCTCTCCGTCGAATTCTTCAGAATGCGCATGAATATCCCTATTTCTAGCCCTTCTGGATGAGGTTTTATGGATAACGGCTCCTTTGGCAATGAGTCTATCACTCGTTTATAGGTGATTTTTTCGCCGTTCGGATTTATATAAATTATAGCCGCATGCGGATTAACGAGGGAGGTTCTTCTCACGTATTCGTCTAATCCTTTATTGCCGCTCAAGTACAGACCTTCTATCTCTAGTTCTATGCTTGTCCCTGATTCGTAAGGGTAATCTTCATCGCTTTCCTCCAATATTTCAGGTTCATTCTTTAATATGTTTATCTGTACTTTCATCATCTTTGCTTTTTTAATGCTCTTTACCTTTGAGATTATTTTTGCCGGTTTGCCGGTAGTCAACTGAGAATAAAGCACCGCGGAATGTATCCCTATACCCTGCTGGCCCCTGCTCTGCCGCATTGACTGGAACTTGCTGCCGTACAGCATCCTTCCGAATATGTCCGGTATTTTTGAAGAAATTATCCCGGGCCCGTTGTCCGTTATCTTAATGAGGAATATCGGCGCGTTTTTCTTCAGTCTCAACTGCTGGCCGTTCATTAAAACGGAAAGTTTGTCATTGTTTTCGGATATATCAAATGTTACATCATCAAACGACAGTGAAAGCTTTCCGCCCCTGATCTGCTTCGACTGGCTCTTCCCTTTGTATATTACTGTGAATTCATTTTTTCTAACGATCATTTGCCCGACGCTCTGTTTTTCGTCCAACAGCTGATAATTGTCGCTTAACGCCTTTACCTCTATCGTTATTTCCGGAAGAGTGACTTTTTCCTTGTTCTTCTCCTGCATGTGTCCTAGTTCTTCGCATGCATCCAGTGAATTGTCCACTGCTTCCTTTACGCAGGTAAGCAATGCCTTCTGTTTGTTGTCAAACCCTAGCAAGTGTCTGTTCTTTTCAAAGAACTCGGTAACACTTATTGCCCTCTGCCCTTTTGCAAGTTCCTCAGCGATTTCCATTAAGATACACCTCTACTTTCCTTTTGTTTATCATTGAAAACACATTATCATGTTTTGCACCATTTAAAATCATTTCTATTGCGGACTGTGCAATGGATAAATTGTCTATCTGTCCGATAATACTTATAGTTTTCCCATAAATATTTATGTAACAGGCCGTTTCCCGCATTAACCTCCTCTTTATCATGCCCCTCGTACCTATCACCCTGCCCTTCAGCTGCATAGCCCTTTTTTCCGAATTCGTATAGTCCTTTAAACTTACAACAATAAGGTCGTAATCGTCATCCAACAGCAGTGCGGACACCGCGGAATCAAATCCGCGGTTAAAAGCGGTTATCGCGTTTTTTACGGACATGATCTCCAGGGCGCTTTCCCCCGACATGTAAGCGGTGTTGCCGTCGAATTCTACTTTTACACCGTGCTGTTTTATCTTATCGAGCAGTTTCCTCTGCTTTGTTATCTCACTGACTCTTTTCCCGTTCATCAATACTTCATCTTCCACATCACAGCTCCTTTGACATGTACCATTTGTGCCTGGTATACCCTAAATTTCTGTAGTATTCTCTCACTCCTACTCCAGATATAACATTTATCATATTTATTGAATACTCTGCTCTTGCTATCCTTTCGGCCTCTGTCAGCAGAGTTTTACCGAAGCCCCTGTGCTGAAATGACGAATTGCTTTTAGCAGCTATATTTAAATGCTCTCCGTATACGTGCAATTCCCTTACAAATGCTTCCCTGCCGTCATCCGCTATCCTTAACCTTAAAAATGCGATTATTGCATTGTTGTTTGTATCCTCAATACTGAGGAATATTTCATCGCCTTTTGCAGAGCGGTAATTCTCCCGCTTAAGCTCTATTTTTACGGGCTTTGAAAGCGTTACATGCCCGATCTCGCGGCTCCTTATGTCGCTGGCATGTTTTCCCTTTTCTTTAAGTCTTTCATCGACCAGCTGCCGTAGATTGGTTACTTTTATGCCGTTTTCTATAAATGTCGAGGGAATATCCCTTTCTATCCTCATTATCCTGAGCCATTTCGGAGCGGTAACCTCCGCTTCTGCAATTGCATCCACCACCTCTTCAACAGGGTAAGGATGGTAATTCCCGCGTTTCCACATCTCATACAGGCCTGTTCCGCGTATAACCAAAGTCGGATATATTTTTATGGCGTCGGGCTTGAACTCCTCATTCGTGTATATCTGCTTTATTGTTTCCCGGTCTTTATCACTGTCTGAAAAGGGAAGATTAAGCATCACGTGGTAGTCCACTTTATAGCCGTAATTTTTCAGTCTTTTGCTTGCGTCCTTAACGTCGTTTATTGTATGCCCTCTGTTGTTTTTAAGAAGAACGTCGTCATAAATGCTCTGTACGCCCATCTCTATTCGTGTAATCCCGTAACTTAACATCCTTTCTATATCTTCATCACTGCATCTTTCCGGTTTTGTTTCGGCGGCGAAGGCGACGCACCTCACTTTTGCGGTCTCATTGAATTTTTCCTGCTCCTCTAGATTCCCACAGTATTTATTTCCGTAAAACTCGTTCATCGACTTATAGACATTTGTAATGTATTCTGTTGCGTAATCCTTCGGAAGGGTTGTAAAAGTTCCTCCTATTATTATAACCTCTATTTTCTGCGGACTGTAGCCCATAAAAAGGTAATGCTTTAACCTTGCTGTAACCTGCCTGTAGGGATCATACTGGTTCATCAAGGCCCTTCTGGCGGCCGGCTCAAATCCCGTATAGCTCTGCGGCGTATTAAATTTAGTTCCTCCGGGACAGAAAATACACGTACCGTGCGGACAGTCATAAGGTTTTGTCATTATGGCCACGACGTTTACACCTGAAAGGATCCTTATCGGCTTGGAAACCAATAATCTGGAATATTTTTCTCTTTCCTCTGCGGAAAAAAGACTTAATATCTCCCCATTCTTCGGTATATCCCGCATGCCTATTTCATGGCATACCTGCCTTTTTATTAAAAGCATTTCTTTTTTGTTTTTTATCTTTCCTTTCTCTATTAAATCCCTGAACAGAGGGAGAAATTCTCCCATTTTATCGTCTTTTTTATAATAGTCCATATGCCTATAATTTATAAAAGCACGTATATAAATTATAGTATATGAACAGAAAAGCGCAGATGATAACTATCTTTTTTTCCCTTTTTCTCATACTCGCAGTTATAACTATAATAGGTATAGAATCTGCAAACTTACAGACTAACCAGAATATAAATTCGCTGCAGCAAGCGTATAACCTGCCAAAATTGGAGTATTACAGCTTTTTAAACACCATTTCCAAAATAACGACGATAAACCCATCAAATTATACAAATGCAATATTCAATTCCACGATACAAAACATATATAACAGTCTTTTTCAGAATCTTAATATCACAGAAGAAGGAGTGAACACTGCTAGTTTAGTAATAAATAACTTTGCTGAGATAATACCTCTGCTTATAACAAACTCGCAAAATTTCGCTACTCCAAACCCCTTCCAGCAGATGATAAATCTTTCCTTATCTCCGATCAGCAATTATCTAAGTACGACACCTTTCGGACAAAACGTGGAATTCACATATCTAAATGGAAGCGTCATTCCATCATGGCTGGAAAGTTATAATTCAAAATACGCTGTATGGTGGGTAAAAATACAGTCTATTCCGGCAAAGGGGACTATGACTATTTACATGAAATTCGCAGGCAAGTCAACTAATTTATTCAATCTCAAGACTACAGGTGAAGCTCCAACACTTTCTCCGACTTACGGGGAATATGACGACGGCGCCAATGTTTTCCTTAATTACTGGAACTTCGCAGGAACAATTCTTTCAAGTGGGTGGACCGGCAGCGGATATACTATAAATAATGGAGTAAGTCTGCCTTTTTCAAGCTATGCTATAACTACAGCCACGTATGGATTAAACGCAGGACAGATTTTAGATTTTTACGGGAACTTTCCCTTGGCAACCTCAGCTAATAATGCGGGATTCGGATATACTTTAAGCAGTTCTGCCGTAACTAGCTCTTCTAGCATACAGACCTGGTTTGAAATAAATAACGGTGTATGGACAAACGATTATGCCGGTGGTTTGGTAGACCAAGGAAG
Organism: Nanobdellota archaeon; assembly: GCA_021802505.1. Classification (GTDB taxonomy): domain Archaea; phylum Nanobdellota; class Nanobdellia; order Parvarchaeales; family Parvarchaeaceae; genus Parvarchaeum. The sequence goes on along the minus strand of JAJZXE010000007.1, from coordinate 13,392 downwards.
TGCGTGGACTGCCACATCTGCTTTAGCTACCGGCTATAATGTATATTCAGTATATTGGCCTTCTTCGTCAAAAGCTTCTTTTTACGTTAATTATGGTTCATCATCAACTCTAACAACAAATATATACGGTTCACAACTACCAATCGGCGGTGCGAACACCCAAGGGTCTCAAGCAACAATCGGACCATTCTATTGGGCCCGTGTCCGTGCTTATCCTCCTAATGGTGTAATGCCTTCTGTACAGATTTTAAATCCGCCGCCGCAGATAGGTTATATTGTGCCAGTTACTATAACAAATAATCAAAATTCTGCCACTTCAAACCCATTCCAGCAGGAATTGCTAGTGAATTCAAGCAGATACGGAATATTAGAATCACCGAACCTGCAAAATATAGAATTCTTTTATACAAATGGCACGATTATACCATCATGGCTGGAGAGTGGGAACCGTTCATCGCAGAATACCGTCTACTGGCTTAAAATCGGAAGCATACCTGCAAACTCCTCCATCAATGTATATATGGGATTTGCATCCCCAAACACTAATTTGTTCAATGGAAAAACCGTAGGAGAAGCTCCCCAACTCTCCACAGTTTATGACCAATACAATAATATCGGTAATGTCATGTCACCAGGGTTGTTGTATCAAATTTATTATAATAGTTCACTAACGTGTGATTCCACCAATTACCAAACTCAGCTTTACACCGCAGAAATGGGCAACAATGTAATTGTGTCGGGCTGTGACTATTTTGCCTCCAGCACAACGCCATTCACAACTTCTCTGCAGGGGACATCGCAGGACGTAGACGGCACTACAGAGCCCAATGTTGTAATAAATTATCAAGCGGGGTACAGCGGCGGCGCTGCGTACCCAAATCCCCCCGTTTCCAATACGGGAACCTCTTGGCTGCTTAAAGCGATTGGGTGGGTAAATATTCCCCAATTTACTACTTCTACGTTTAGCGAGATATCAGATGATGGTATCACGTTAAGCTCCGGAACCGATATCGGTGGCAGCAACGGCGCGGCCTGGCTCGGCGGTGTAGTCAGTCCAAACAATCTAATTTCAGAATGGCATCTAGAGGGAGCCACTACTTACCAAAGCAACAGCGTCAATGCCGGAGTTTATAGATTGGAACTAGACTATTTTGAGGATGGAGGCGGTTCATACACTGGCTTGTGGTCCAGCGGCACTGTAGACTATTACCATGCTGCATATCCTCCGAACGGGGTTATGCCTTCTACAAGCGTTGGAACTATACAGAATTATCCCGCAATTTCACCATTTTACTATCAGTATAGCGTTGCAAACTTCACAAATGCCAGCAGCATATCTGTTCCCGGAACTGCAAGCACCGGAACAATATGGAACGGGGGACACGCTTACACATTGACAATGTGGGTCAATATGCAGCATTCATATGGAGCGTGCGGTTACCCGTGTGTTGATTTATTCCAGACTAACCAGGGCTGTACATCCGGTTTAGAGCAGCAAGCTGATAATGCTACTGGATACCAAATAAACCTTTTAGAATGGAATGCGAGCTGCGGGACCGGGGCCACGGCACAAGGTTCTCCTTACCAGTACGTTCCGTACAATAAATGGGAGCTAATAACCGGCATATTCAAATATAACTCGCAGGGAAACGCATGGATAGCGTCATGCGTCGATACGCACTGTACAAACAGCAGCTGGACTCTTGATACACCTGCTGTCTATTCTACGCCTGCTACTATACTCGGAAGCGGACAGATGAACGGAGAGGTCGCAGATGTACAGATGTACAACAGCGCTTTGACTTTAAACCGGGTAAAACAGCTTGCAAACGGGTTTATAGGGGCACCGCCGGTAAACAACTCTACATTGGTTGCCTGGCTGCCTTTCGATGGCAACCCTTATGATTACAGTGGAAATAAGAACACTGCATCATTAACGTCAATAAACTTTGTGTATCCTTAATCACTTAAAATAAATTCTGCAGTCTTTTCTTTGTTGAAAGGAATCAGATCCTTGTAGTCTTGTCCTGTTCCAAGGAACAATATTGGTTTTTTGGTAACATAAGATATTGAAAGAACAGCCCCCCCTTTCTTGTCTACATCCGCCTTTGACAGTATGTTCATGTCTATCCCTATCTCTTTATCGAAAACCTCGGCCTGCTTTACAACATCGTTTCCTGTCAATGAATCGCCTATGAATATCGTCAAATCCGGCTTGCTGACTTTTTTTACTTTTTTCAGTTCTTCAATTAAATTCTTGTTTATGTCGCTTCTTCCCGCCGTGTCTATCAGTACTACATCGTCCTTATCCGAAGCAGCATGTTTTATCGCATCGAATGCAACGGCGGCGGGATCCGCTCCGTAGGTATGCTTTATAACCTCCACATTCAAGCGCTTTGCGTGTATCTCCAGCTGCTCTATGGAAGCCGCACGGAAGGTATCCGCCGCCGCTATTACCGGCTTTAATCCATTGTCAAGGAAAAAGCGGCATAACTTCGCTATCGTTGTGGTTTTTCCCGCCCCGTTCACACCGATTATAAGGATAATGAATGGTTTCTTGCTTTTTACCCTTGAGATGAAATCCTCCACGCTGTATCCGATCAAAACATCGGCTATGCTGTCCTTTATGGCTTTTTTTATCTTTGTTTTATTGTTTAGTGCGGACACGCTTTGTCCAGCTAGTTTTCCGCTCAGATCACTGTGTATCCTATCCAAAACCGATAAGGCTACGTTATTCTCCATTAAAGCGGACTTTATCTCGAAGAAAATCAAATCTATGTCCTTGTCCGTTATCAGGTGCGAAAACAACCCCTTTCTTGCGGTTTCACCACCGCCTTTCTTTTCCAGTATCCTGTTGTTTTTATCCAGTTCGCCTACTTCCTTTTTTATCTCCCTTATCTCCTCTTTCAATTCTTTTTTTTCTTCCTTTGGAATATCTTTTTTTATCTCATTCAAATCCTCTTTTATGATGTTTTCTTCCCGGGTTATGTCTTCGCTTATTTCCTGTTTCTCTTCCTTAGAAAGTTTTTTCTGTATAGAATCTATGGAATCCTTTATCTTTTTCTTTATAAAATCAAACATATTTCATCTTAAAGAGTTCTGATAACTCTCGTAGAGTTTATTCGCATCCTCTTCAAGTTTTGCTCCCCTTTCCTGCAGGGCCTGTATTGTCTGGGCTATGGAATTTATGTTGCTGCTGACCTCCCTGAAATCGCCTTCAAGTTTTCCTTTTAATTTTTTGAATGAAAATGACTTAAATATGTTGCTGCCTATGCTTACGATTGCCTTGTCCAGTTCGTTCACCCTTCCCCTTATGAATATGTCCTGCGCATAAGGTATGAGAACATCGCTGTTTCCTTTCAATGAAGTAAGACCGTCCAATGCCCTCGCAATGTTATCCTGCGTTGCCTGCAGATTGTTTAAGGCATTTATATAATTTTCCAGCTCCCTGCGGATGTATTCTATCTCCATCAGCTGGCTGCTCAGCTTTTCTTCATCGATTTCCATTTGATTATTCTTGTCTTATTAAATTGACGGTAACTGTCTTTTTATCATCCTTTGAACACATCACTCTTATTCTTACCCTTGGATCCTTCATGCCCCTGCTGAATATCTCATTGTTGACCTCTTGTGTCAGTTTTACGTCGGCGGCTTTCATGTGCCTCTTAATGAACGATCTGAGATACTTTGCTGCAGCAGCTGCTCTTTTGTAAGGCGGGACCTTTTCAATGCCTCTTCTCATATTCACTGTCATTATCCTTTGTTCCGCCATTTTACCTTCCCACGTTCTTATTCATTCTTGACCTGTCCATTTTCCTTGTGCCGTACTTTCGTATCTGCGCGAACACTGGTGGACGGCTGGTCTTTCTAGCGTGCCGTATCAATTCTCTTTTCTTAACTGAAGATTTGTTCCTTGCCATATCATTTATTTTTAAAGTTTATCTTCTGCTCTTTTTTCGGCTGTGAAATAGTCTGCAAAAGCTCCTTTAATTTTTCGTCGTCTATCACCGTTTTAAGCCTTCCCGTCAGGGCGGACTGCATGAGCATGTTTTCTATGTCTTCCGCCAGTTCGGGATGTGCATACCTCAGGTTGCCCAGCCTTTCCCTCGCTTCTTTGGTCAGATATTTTACGAGTACTTCCTGCCTTAGCTGTTCGATCTTTTTCCTCTGCTCCAATTCATCGGAATTATTTTTATTTGAATAGTCCATATTTATTTTTTAGCCAGTTCCTTGGCGGCGCTATCCGTAAAGGATATTCCCTTTGGAGTCAATACCCTCCCGAAATGGCTCTGTATCTTTACTTTTTTTATCAATTCTGCCTTTTCCAGCTGCTGCAGGATATGTCTTATTATGGCACCGCCCGCAGGCCTGAAATGCTGGCCGCTGTAACGGTTTTTCTCCTTATCGCCGTAGATATTTTTTAATCTGTTGACTCCTATCGGTCTTTTGTTAATGTACATCCTTCTTATTATGCTTGCCGCTCTCAGATACCACCAATTGCTCTGCGAAGGGACCCTGTCTTTTGATGCACCGGTCTTGACGAACATAGCCCATTCCGGAGGGGGAGTCACTTTTCCGTCTTCCAGCTTCTTCGCGACTTGATTTACCAGTTTGATCTGATCGACATCATATCCTCTTATCATATTTTACCTTCCTAACATTTCCACAATTTAAGCATTTATAGGTTAAAAAACCTTGCTTCAGTCTGACCCGGCAGTTTATCCCGGGTATAAGTAATCTATTACAGCTCCTGCATATTAAAAACTTTTCCCCCCTGTCAAGTTTTACTTTCTTGGCTTTAACGAGTTTGTAAGCCAAGTACGCGTATCTGTCGGAAAATTCCTTTTCTTTTCCTGCCAGGGTTATAAGCGAATCGAAATCTCTTTTAAATCTCTTTTTGTCATTCTTAACGAGCATACTCTTTATAAAAAAAGCATATCATTAATAATTATCAGATTTTTGCTGTTTAATTCCAAGATATAAAACTTGAAATTATTACAAGTTTAAAGAACGTAGAAAAACTTATAAAGGATATATATCTCTTACAATACAGCGCTGTGAAACGGCGCTGAATAAACTAGGGAGGTTGTTATGGCCAAAAAGAATAAGGTTGAAGACGATGATGAAATCATCGAGGAAAACGAACTAGACGGGATGGATGATGAAGATTTGGAAGATGAAGACCTTGATGATGATTCAGACGAAAGCGAAACCGAATGAATAGACCAAAAGAATAATAAAATTTTATATTTTTTTATTTAATTTAATTTCCTTAAAACAAGAATAAGGTTCTCGTTGGCAAACTCTTCCGAAACTACGCTTTGTTTCCTGTCCCTTCTCAGGATCTTGAGATAAAGCTTGTCCCCGTTCTTGGCCCGCACCTCTATGGAATTTTCCATCTTGTTTATATCTATATCTGATTTGTCCTTGACCCCCGGCAGGCTTATGGCGTGTATAACCGTGTTACCGTGCTTTGAAACGAGGTCCTCGGGTTCTATCACCTCTTTTGCCGGAAAAGAGGATCTTGCACCGGTTTCTTTCCTTTGCGGCCTTTCGTTCTGCTTGCTGACAAATATGGAGCCGTCCATCGCGCCGTTTAAAACCTGCGGCATCAGCTCCCGTATCATCTTTGTGACGTCTATATTTATACCGCTTATGTTTATCCCCTGTGTCCGCAGGGGCCTGCCGCACTGGGGGCAAAAGCTCCATTCCTTTTCGACTGATAAACCGCAAAACTGACACTGTTTCCTCTGCATACTCTATTCTTTTGTAGCCGATTAGATATATAACTTGCTACGCATCTTAAGAAAAGGTTAAATTAAGAAAAAATCTAATAGAATATATGATAAAATCACTGTTTTTTATAGGACTGGTTATATTCCTCCTTGGTGGAGTATCCTTTCTTGGATTAAGTGTACCGACGATAGGCGGTTACATAAGCCAGCTTTTTTCGTTTATACCTCTTCAGCAGCAGTATTCCGCCATATTATTCATAGTTATAGGACTAATACTGATGGGTTTAAGCTTTCATTCCAAGATGGGAAAATATTTTAAATATTATTAAGATGGGATTCGCCGGCACGAATATAAGCAATGCGGATGCGGAAGAGATACTGACTTCATTGGTCAAGGCATATTCCGTCATCCCACCTGCCATGAAACCGTATATCCCGCCTCTGGACAGGATATTAAAGGTGCTGCCTGATTCGGTGAGAAAGTATTCTGTAGAAGACATAGTAAAACTGCTTGATTGGGCAGCAAAGAATGAGATAGTTATTTAAATAACAATTTATCATTAAAATATAGTAAATAATTGAATGTGTCATGTCTGTCGAAATTTTATCTGAATATGTACGCGGAAGTTTCGCCTTCTTCAACGGTTTCTGGGCGTTTAGCAATATTTATAGCATGTATCCCTTCATCAAGTACCGCAAAAATGAAAAGGAAGAAGAAGGTAAAATAGAAGATGAACCCAAGATATCGGTGCTTTTACCGGCCTATAAAGAAGAAAGCGTAATTATAAAAAATGTGAACAGGATAGAAAAGGCGGATTATGGCAATCTTGAGCTTCTGCTGATTACAGAAAAAGATGATTTCAAAACCGACAGGATATCGGAATATCTCTCGAAAAAATACGGCAATATAAAACACATTACCCTCGAAGGAAAAAAGAACAGAGGCAAGCCGCGGGCATTAAACGCCGGACTGGAAAAAGCCACCGGCAACGTAATTGGGGTTCTTGATTCGGAGGATTCGATAGATCCGGGGCTGTTCAAGAAAGTAGCCTATAACTTTTCGAAGCATGGCTATGATGCGGTACAGGGCAGATTGAGACTAAAGGAATCGAACAATACCTGGCTGGACCGTCAGTTCGCAGCCGAATACCGCTGCTGGTATGACGGGTACATGAGCAGGATAAGCAAATCCGGGTATATACTTCCGTTCGGCGGAACGACCAATTTTTTCAGAAGAGAAATTTTAAATGAACTGAACGGGTGGGAAGAAGGTAACCTTACAGAGGATTATGAACTTGCCATGAGGATGTATAGTAACCGGCAGAAAGATGGGAAAAAATACAGGATAGGGTACATGGATGTTATAACGATGGAGGAAACGCCTCAAAACCTTAAAAGCTGGTTTAAACAGAGGACGAGATGGTCGCAGGGAAAGATTTCTACGTCGGTTAAATACATGAAAAAGAAGGATTTGGACGCGGGCGAAAGAATAAAAATATTCGCTTCGGGAATAAACTCATTCATAGGTACAATAAACCTGGCGGGACTGGGATTAAGCGCATATATGTATGCATCCAATATAGGAATGGACTCGTTTTCATACCTTGCATACTTTAATCTTTCATGCATAGGCGCTTACTGTTATTTACAGGGTAGAGCATACTATGATTCACTGAAGGAAAAGGCCGAAAAACACCCTTACATCAAATCTGCTATAGTTGGTGGAACTCTTCCGCTGTACTGGGCCTTGCAGTGGGTCGCTGGAACCAGGGCGCTAATCCGCGAGATAAAGGGCAGGAAGGACTGGGAAAAGACGATGCATGTTGGAACGGCACTGAACGAAAAAGACGGTCAAACACAACGATAGGTTTAAATTTGGACACGTATTCTATTTAAAGATATGATAATTGACGGAAAGGATTCAGTACTTGGAAGACTTGCGACGTTCGCAGCAAAGTCTGCATTGGAGGGCGAGAGGGTAGAGATAGTAAACGCAAGTGAGATAGTCATAATCGGAAACAAAAACAGCATACTTAAAAAATACCTTGAACGGAGAAGGATAGGAACCATGTCAAAAGGCCCTTTCTTCCCTAGAGATACAAAAGGGATTGTGAGAAGGGCCATCAGGGGGATGCTAAAGAACAAGAGATACCACGGCAGAGAGGCCTTTAAGAACGTAAGGGTCTTTGAGGGTCTGCCGGATGAACTAAAGGAGAAGGAAATGGTCCAGGTTGCAAAAATAAGGATAGACCGGCCTATACACAGGGTTAAAATAGGAGAACTTGCAAATATACTTAAAGAAAGGAGCAAAGCATGAAAAAGAATACGATGGTTGTCGCAAAGAGAAAAACCGCGGTTGCAAACGCGGTGATAAAAGAAGGCAGCGGCAACGTATTTGTGAACGGAAAATCGCTCTATTCATTTAATGATAAACTGTTCAAAGAAATAGCTTCCGAGCCTATTGAACTTTCCGATGATCTTTATAAGAAATACGACATAGATATAATGATTCACGGCGGGGGATACAACGCCAGGGCGCAGACAATAAGGTCTGCGGTGGCAAAATGCCTTGTAAAAAAAGAAAAGAGCCTGAGAAAAAAATTCTTAGAGTATGACAGGACTATGCTTGTAGACGACAAGCGGCAGACTGAGGCGCAGAAGCCCTACAGAAGCGCCGCGAGAGCGCTTAAACAGACAAGTTACAGGTGAGAAAAACACTTAAATAGCATAGGTTATCTTTTGCATATTTATGAAGAACAGACTTGAATTATTGGCTTCGTTTTTATCGGATGAAAAAAATGAAGAGGCGCAGAAAACACTGGAAGAGATAATAAAGCAAAGAAAGAATATAAAGAAGGATCAGAATGTTATAGACCGCAGTTTAACGGTGTATATTGCCGGGCCGTATACTCCGTATGGGGCCAGTATGCACGATGCGGCGAGAAAAGCCCATGAAAACACCCTCACAGCCATCAACATAGGGGTGGGAGTAATAGAAAAAGGCCACCTGGTATATATACCGCATTTCTCGCACTTTATGCATTTGTACGGGAAAAAAGCCTTATCCTACAAGTATTACACCGAGGCTGACATAGAATGGCTGAATATGTGCGATTCAATCCTGTATTACAACCACAGTATAGGAGCTTCCAAGGGAGCAGACAACGAGCTGAGAATTGCGATCCAAAACGGAAAAAGGATATTTTTCTCGGTGGATGAATTACCAGTATACAAGAAAGCCGCCGACAGGTACAAAAACTAGATGACAGGAAAGAAAGAAGTAATGGGTTTCTTTAAGGCTAAAAATCTTTTTCAGGATTTCATAGAAACAAGAGACAGCACGGTGAGTTCTGCTGAGGCCGCTAGAGTTATAGGCTGTGAAATGGGTGAAATCGCTAAATCTATCGTATTCGACTGTGAAGGCAATGCGGTGCTGGTTATATTAGAGGGGGACAAAAAAGTGGACGTGGAAAAACTGGAAGAATTTCTGGGAAAGACCGTAAAAAAGGCGGATGCTGGATTTATAGACGAAAAAACGGGATTTGAGCCTGGGGGAGTCGCACCCGTTAGAAACGACGGCTTATACAAAATAATTATAGACGGAGAGGTTTTTGACCACGAATCCGTATGGGTTTCTGCCGGCACTAAAAACGCAGTTATAAAGATAAAAACAGAGGGATTTGCAGAGGCGCTCTCGGCCGAGATTACTTTGATTTCCTGCTGAATAAAGAGAAAACCAGAAGCAGGACTACAATAGCTATGAAGACAGTATCTACATATCCGTTGATAGGCTGATAATAATTGCTTAAATTGTAGTAGTGACCGACGCTTATGAGAAAATTGGCCTCATCCGTTATAAGTCCCGCCCCAAATCCGAATATAACCGCCATAACATTCATGACCATTTTATTCTTCGCAAGCTTATCATTAAAGGTAAAGAATACAAAGCCGCTCACGATAACAAGTATTATACCGAGAAAAATGTGATGAAAACTTATGCCGTCATAACCCAGACCGAGGTTTCCTCCGAAATAAACGTAGGCCCTCGCGATAAATACGGCTAATACAATACCGAGCAGGAGATAAAACGCAGTATTTTTAAATAAAAGATCCTTCAGTTTCCTTGCCATAAATTAAACATTATAAATATTAACAAATGCTGTTTATAAAGAGTATGGGCCGGTGGTCTAACGGCATGACGTCACGTTCGCATCGTGAAGGCTCCGAGTTCAAATCTCGGCCGGTCCATAATTCTTTCAGGATATAAAACACACCGTGTTTATCCATGCTGCCTACGATTACGGTCAGAGGAATATCCTCTGGTGATTCCCGGTGCCCCATATCATTTTATTTGTAAGGAAAAGGGACACTGCTGAGACAAATACTATCGAAAAAGTGGATATAACTGCAAAATCTGTCTTGCCGACCACTAAAAGATACCTTGAGATAAAGCTTATCAGCAGGATATCAAAGGCCACTACCCCTAATACAAAGGCATTGAATTTACCGAAACGGTACGCCGAGCTTAGAAAGCCCTTGTTTTTGAAATTAAGCTTTTCATTGACAATGAAATTTGATATGCCGCTTATTTCCCCGCCCAAAAGCACTGCTACTGGATAGAAAAACCCCAGGCTCAGACTCGCATAAACCATTAAAAGATTTATTAAATAGGAAAAAGAAGAGATCAGACTGTAATTTATCGACGTTTTATTAAAGCTTTTTATTATAGATTCCGCCATCTCCGCCATGTTTATCTTTTTCTTGTCCTTCCCGTAATCGCTGCGGATTATCTCCGTGGTATGTATCCCGTGCGCGTTAAGGGTGTTTATTGATTCAACCATGAATGATTTTCCGGTTAATTTTGTATCTCTTAAAAGGGTAGCTGCTTCCTTTGTCAGTATCCTGTTAAACGAGAAGTTGTTATAAGCATTACCAAAGGAAAGTAAATTCGATATCTCCGTTACAAGCATCTCTCTGAAGTTCCTTTTTCCGGTCTCTATTAAATTGCCGCCGTTTAGGTAATTCTTGAACCAGGAAACGTTTTCGATGGAATAATTCTCGAAGGTTACTACCTTTTCCACCCCGAAATTTAAGGCGGCCGATAGACTCAACCGGAAGCCGTCTCCTAACAGCCTTTTATGATCCAACTTTACCAGTATCAGATTGCCCCACCTTTCTTCCTCCTCTTCCTGGGAATCAAGTATGACAAGCACTTTCTCAGTCACCAGTCCATTAAGCTTATCAAGAAACTCCCTTCTTTGAACGCTTTTCTGACCTATGAACGAAGGCAGAAGAAAGGCTATGCTCGGACTGTTCATTATTTACAGAAACACTAGCGGATATTTAAACTTAATATGTTACCTTTTAAAGGTAACTTGAGTTCACTGTAATCAAATACTTGCAAATTTTACAAGTATTCCGCCGAATGCATTCAATTGATTCAGTGAATCATCATTTTCATCGAATAGGACTATTTCGCAGCCAAAATTATCAAGTTTTTCCACAATTTCTTTATTATCCAGTATATATTCTTTTGACAGCAGCGCCTGTAAGGGCTTTTTTTCATCCAAATGCTCAAGTATCTCCTTATTCCCGTAACAGTATCTTTTGTCGTTTTTTGATATGCCCGTTAAATATTCACTCATCAGCTGACTTTGGATGGACAGACGGGCGTTTCCCAGTGCTTCGTTTATGCTGTCTCTGGATAAAAGTTCCTTCAAGCCAGTATCAGCGTATGAAACGGTCTCGTATACGATGTTAAGGCTTTTCAGATACGTTTTTCTTAGATCCTCGTTGTCCAGCGCCTTGCCTGCAACTATAAACGCATTATATCCCTTTTTATATTCTTCCTGCAGCATTGCCGATAATTTGACAAAGAAAGCCTTCCTGCTTTCATTGCTGAATCTCTTCCCGCTTACGTCCTTCTTCAGTTCCATCTTCTTTTTTATACGGTAGTTCAGCATGACATAGAAAAGGGCATAACCCTCCTCATAAACGCAGATAAATACCTTGGGAGAGGTTTCAACCGCCTGTTTAAGCAGCCTTACCTGAAAGTTAAGCAGCCGGTTTTTTTGCAGGATGAACCCCATTCCTTTCCTTATCGACAGGGTGTGGTACTTATGCAGCGGAACCTTCTCATCCGATGAATAGGTTATCTTTCCGCCGATGTCCAGAGAACTCTCCATCAATTCTATTTTCTCCACGGCTATGCCTATCCTTATGGTCTTTATCTCCTGCGACCTGCCTACAGTGACTTTTCTCCGGGAATATGCGGTAAGCTCATCTCCTTTTTCTATTATATATTGTAGGAAAACCAGATCGCTGTAGGATTTTACCACCGCTTTTATGACATTGTTCTTTCTATTTAATTTTACAATTTTCATATTACAGAGTATACTGTATACGCCAGGCCGAGAATCATTACAATAAACGTGAAAACCAGCAGATAACTGCCCCCGGGCACAAGGTATTTTATCTTTTTAACGTCTCTTCTCCTACGTTCTATAAAGACGGCTAACAGCAGCATTATCGCCAGCAAAGAAATAAATATGCCTCCCGTAAAGTTAAGCACGTTCTCAAAGTTTAAATCAAAGAAAGCTATTGCAAACGGCAATGCGAGCGCCAAAAACGTACTGACTTTTCTCGAGATACCGAAATCATAGGTAAATGAATCCGTTAGAACAAGGCTTAGTGCGATATATGGAGTAATCAGAAGGAATAAAGTCGTAATGGAAAAAAGTATTTCGTAGTAAATGGAATGTATGCCATCAGTAGCGACCGCCGAAACTGCGGGACCGAACGCGCCTACAAATGCAAATGCAAACAAAGCATAGAGCAGCATAGATATTATATAGGAAAGAATGATGATGCTCGTGAGTTTTTTAATGCCACCTAATTCCTCTTTTATTTCCGGTATTACCGTATAGCCCGTCAGTGAGAATAATATCACGCCAAACGGCCCCAAGAAATTGCTTATTTTGTAGGTGTATAAATTTGCAGCGTGAATCAGGCCAAAAACGGCCAGGGATGCCGCTATTATAAGACCTATTTTTATAAACAGCATAGGGGTTTCCGCCTCTTCTACTAGTTGATATCCTTTGTATATCAACGGAAGAGTCAACAAGAAAACAATCAGAACGGAAATTGAATACGGGATATCAAAAAGGAAAACCAGGACCAGTGCTATCCCTGTCAGATATGCTATCTGTGCACCGTAAATCGTAAGAACCTGAAATATAAGGATTAGGATTCTCAGTCTTTTGCCGGTGTATTTGCTGATTATTATCGGCAGCTGGTGGAGTTTCTTAAAGTGGCTGGAAAGTTCTCCTGTGTACATTGTGAGAAGCAAGGAGGCTATTCCTAGAATAACCAGAAGAGCAATTCCCTCAAAAAAGCCGCTTCTCTCTATCGCATACGGCAGTGCGAGTATGCCTCCTCCGACTATCGTTCCAACAGTGGTGCTTAAAGCGGCCAGATACCTAAGAGTCATAAACTTTATAATTATTACGGGCTAATATATCTGGTGTTTTTTCTTAAGCGGCATTATAATTTATTAATACGCGAATCTTAATAGTATTTATGCCGCTCCTGTAGTCTAGCGGCCAAGGACAGTGGCCTCTCGAGTCACAGACCCGGGTTCAAATCCCGGCAGGAGCAA
>JAJZXE010000022.1 GCA_021802505.1 Nanobdellota archaeon | reverse complement strand
ATTTTGGCCTTCACCGCAAGATATTCAGATATTCCCCGGCGGCAAAGACCACGTTCCTTTGTAATAATCAACGTAAACGGGATGTTCAAGCGCAAAAATGGTTTTGTCATCAGCCGGATAAATATGCCAGCAGACTTTCTGCCCGTATGCGTCGTCTCTCGCGTTCGGGAGAAGATACTCCCGGTCTAGAGCGAGATTTGACGGAGATTTTACGGTTATTTTTGTTATAAGCGACATCTGCAAAGACTTTATCCTTTCCTGCTCCCCGTCTATATTTTCAAAGACTTTTCCGATGAGGTAAAGCATCGAAGTTTTCGAGCCGTTCGGATTAAAAAAATATTTTGACTCTAGCTCTTCCGTATCGTCTCCAGAAGAAAGATTTTTTATCCATGAGGGTATGCTATTCTTAAAAAGCGAAAGTGTATAATGCGGTCTGAGAGGATCCGCATTGACATATGCATGTATCCTATAAGTTTTATCGTTCTCTTTTTTGTTATAAAGGTAAACGTTACGCACAGTTTCCCCGTAATCCGTATCAAATACGGAGAAAATGGCGGATATTTCGGGCCTGTCAAATCTAAACGATCTCAGTTTCTTTGCGGTTTCAAGCAGGGCATCGAGTTCGCTGGCCATTCTTTTTAAGGACTTGCACTATTATTTAAGACTTTAACCGTGACATCATTAGCTTGTAAACACGGTTTGCCGGCTTAACTGCTTCTATTCCTTATATTTTGGAGCAATAGTTTGTACAGTGTATAAGTATAAATGCAAAAGGAATGTTTTTATCTGTTTGTGATTAATAGATAAATATGTCTGAAATTCCCTTCAAAGGAGAGATACGGAGAGATTACATAACTGGATCGGACGTTATATTTACTTTTTCTAGAGATATCAGGCCAAAAGATTTTAAGAACGAGGAGATAATATATCAAAATACGGATAACTGTCCCTTTGAATACGGTAAAGAGCCTCTCAATACAACAATCAAATTCGTTGGAAAACCGTGGAAACTAAGACTGATGTACAACAAATATCCCGTGGTTAACGAAGAGATAAAGCCCTATATCCACAAGGGATTTTTCACGGATTATGCAAATTACGGCAAATCCTACGTAGTGATAGACACTCCGCACCACACCCAGAAATTTTATGATATAGACGATGAAACTTTACAACAGTGGTTTGAATTATTGGTGGAAGCGGAAAAAAAGTGTTATTCCGATAAAAACATAAAACACGTATATGTTTTCAAAAATAGCGGAAGCATAAGCGGCGGAAGTCTGCACCACCCTCATACGCAGATCATAGGATTTACATTCGTTTTGCCGGTAATAAAACAGGAACTCAGGATCATCGAAAAAAACAATGGCGGGTGCATATTGGAAGAAGCTATACCGAATGAGAAGGAAAGAATGCTGTTAGAGGATGAAAATGCCATTTCGTTTGCTCCCTATGGTTCTATGTTTAAGGGAATGTCAGTGCTGTTGCCCAAGAGACATTTGAACTTTATAGGAAAACTAAAAAAAGAGGAGATAAAAAGCCTGATAAAATTTATGAAAGAAATACTCCGTAAAAATGAAAGGATTTTCGGGGGCCACTCCTACAACATTACATTTCATGAGACAAAAACAAACGATAAATTTCATTTTTATATCGAAATTGCACCCAGGTTCTCGAACTTCGGCGCAATGGAGCTTTCCGGCGTGTACCTGAATTCACTTAGACCCGAGGAATATGCCACAAAATTCAAACAAATAGATTAAGACAAAAAAGAAAGCAGCTCATTCAGGTTATTTCTGCCGCCGTACAGCGCAACTCCTCCTATCAGGATGGATTTTACTGCATCCGCGGAGTTTTTAACGTAATCAAAAAACCCCTTTTTATACTTCTCCTCCAGATTTTCTCTTATAAAAACATCAAATTCCCCTACATCGTAGTGCTTAAAACTGTTAGTGTCTATAAGATAACCTAAAGTATTCCCTTCCCTCGCCTGCATGTCTATTAAATCCGTTATGTGGTATTCTCCGCCCGCGCCTTTTTTGACCCTGTTTATCTTATTCTGTGCATCCTCATTTAAAATGTATATACCCCCTCCGACGGATAATTCCGTGGGGTTCCTTTGAACTTCCTCTATAGGCGGTTTCTCAACTATCCTATCCAGTCTGTAAATATTCTCACATATTTTTCTGCCGTATGCGGCGGATTTTTTGGATAATCTTTCAAGATTGTTGCGCTTAATAGAAACAAGCGTATCCCCATTATACTTTGAAAGCATGTCTTCCAGCATTGATCTGCGGCCGTCATTGACATTCTGAAGTATTACATCCGAAAACATTGTCACGCACGGTTCATCCCTGAGAAAACCGTTATCATAAGCTACCTTGAGCCCAATAGCAGTTCCTAAGGGGTTCTGAGTTTTTACGTCAACGGGCTGAAAATCGACACTGAATGTTATCTTGCCTGCTTCTATTTCGTTTTTGTACTCAAAGAGATTTCCGGCGACTTTTTCCCGGCTAAAATAATCAATCAACATATTAAACGTCTTGATGCCTTCTTTATCATTTCTTGAAACAACAAGTATATCCTTTATTCCCGCATTTATCATCTGATACGCAATTTTTTTTGCCATCGGCATGTTTCCCAGCGGCATCATAGGTTTAGGTATGTAGTAGGTCAAAGGCCTTGAACGGGTGCCATTGCCGGAAGCAAGTATAACTCCCTTAGTGATTTTATTTACCACAGTTTAATAATGATATTATCTTATTTAAATACTTGCCTCAAAATGCAGAAGAGGGAGTGCAGTGAGATATCAAGACCTGCTTTTTCGTTTGGCATGCGGAATCACCGCCATAAATACAAAGGGATAAGCGATCACTATGACAAAGGCGAAGAAATAGGAGATATACGGCAGAAGACCTATAACTGAAACAATGATCCCTAAAAGCAGAAACAGAGCAAACAAGTACCACCAATTACCTGTAGTAAGACTCCAGCTTCGCCTTATCGCATCGACCGGGCTTTTCTTTTCTATAACCGATGAAACCGGCGCTATAATCAGTTTAAAGGTCAGGTATACGCCCGGGATTACAAAAGCAATCAGACCAGCTGCAACCATTAAACCGGTAAGAATTGTTGTACCCAGCAGAGCGGGATATCTTTTTACAGCGGTATTCAATACGCTGTTAATATCCTTCTTTTTCCCGCCTATTCTTAAAAAAGCCACCCCTGTTATAAATGTAGTCGCAAGAAAGAACAGTACTGAATATAAAAGAAGATAAACGAGATCGGAAAGCGGAAAACTCGGATTTGAAACTGTTACTGCCTTTAATCCTATAGAGGAGACCGAAAAGCCAAAAAGAATGGAAATCGCGGTATAAATCACCGCCAACCCGAATATAAAAGGATCGGTAAAAAGCGATATAAAGCTGTTTTTGAATACCGCTGAGATATCAAATGCCATTTATCTATAATTATCTTACAAAATAAATACTGATTATTGTATTAAATAAAACAAAGTTATTATAATGGATATGGAAGAACTGCTTTTTATGATATACGGAACACACCCCAAAAGCAGAAAACTGTACAATGAAGCACAGACAATAATAAACCTCGTAAGAGAGAAGGGGGAAATAAGCAGGGAAGAACTCGCCAGTGCCCTTAACATCGACCTTAACTCGTACAACGGAAAGAAACACTTTTATAACCTTATTTCTCCGATGTTCAACAGGATCTTGATTTCAGAACACCGGGGCAAAATGGTGTATTACCGGCTTTCGTACGACCTTTTCAGGGTTTATATCGACGGGATAAGAAGAAAGGCAAAATATTATCTTTTAAAGAATGCGGACAATGACAAGGAAGATCAGGATTTACGATGAAATATTACAGCGGAAGAGGAGACGGCGGAGAGACGGACACGGCAAACAGCAGAGTTAAAAAGGACAGTGATACGATAGAGTTAGTCGGCAACCTGGACGAGCTTAATGCATTTTTAGGATACGCTATAAATAAGACAAAGTATGATGACATAAAGGAAGCGCTTGAAAAGGCGGAAAAGAAGATTTATGTAATAAGTGCGATAGTCACAGGCTACTCTGAACTTGTAAAAAGGGAAAACCTGGAAATAACTGATAAAGATACAAAAGAACTTGAGGAGTACATCGATAAATTTTCGGAAAAGACCGACAACATCATAAAATTTGTATACCCGAACGGAAGCGAATCCGCGTGTATAATAAATATCTGCAGGGTGTCAGCAAGAAAGGCCGAGAGACAGGCAGTAAAATCAAAAATTAAGGATAAGGAAATCCTCTCTTATCTTAACAGATTATCATCACTGTTATTTGTATTGTTCAGACTGGTAAACAGAAGAGACAGCTTTAAAGAGAAATTTTTTTAGAACTACATCACTACGACCCTTGTCTGTATGCCCAATTTCTTCCCCATTTTAAAAGCGGCGGTTTTCGCGGCTTCTATGTTTGTTTTGTCAACGTGTATCTCAAATATCCTGGTCCCCGCCTGAAGTCTTGCGGCCAGCCCTATCGGTTTACCGAAGGATTTCTGCATTCCCGATGAAAAACGATCCGCGCCGGCACCAGTGGCAAGCTTATGCTCCCTTAAAACGTGATGAGGATACGCCACGACAATTATGTGAAAATTCTGATCCGTAATGCTGTCCGTAAGGAACTTGTTTGCAACTATCCTCGCAGATTCAATTGCATTATCCCTTAACTGCAGCGACCTCTCGGATATGAGAAAAACCTTGCTTTCAAACTCTTTCTTTGTATTACCGGAATGGTACTGCGTTATTTTTGGTTTCTGCGCTATCTTTATGTAGTTTTTTGTCTTATATTTCGATTTTCTAGTGTAAGGAATCTTGAATTCACGATATGATCTCCCAGGCCTTAATTTTACCATTCTTCACCTTTTCCCGTCTTTTTTCTTCGAGAAGTCTATAGTTATCTTGCCTGATAACCTTATAGGCTCTCTTATGTTTGGAAGTTTTATTTCCAGATTATCAAGATCAAACGAAAATTTTCTATTTCGGCCGCCTATCATGCCGAGAAGCATCTGCGGAAACATCCCAAAAAGCTTGTTGTTTCCGTTGTCGTCTTTTTCCATAAGGGTATTATATACTGGTTTGCATTTATAAACATTTATACTTTCTAACATGGTTTGAATTTCTCATAAACCAGAAATGCTGCCAAATGAAACACTGGCATTATACACTTTTTATCCCGCCATTTCTCTCCATTGTGGTATTGCTATCTACTGGCTTTTACGCAAAAAAAGATATGTTAAGCTCTGATACGGTTTGCACTTTTTACTTTTTAGACTGCTTATCCGAATTAGACTTGCCGGAGAAATCGAGATCGACCCTTGCAGAGAGCTTTATCGGGTACTTTAAACCGGAAAGATTAATTTCAAGCTTATCAAGATTTATGGATACTTTTCTTGGCTTTGATTTCTGCTCATTCATATTATCTTTTATGACCTTCGCTATGCCGGTTATTGCGTTGTATATCGCATTATTTTCTTCCTTTTCCATACTATAATTAAATTTTACAGAGATATATACTTAATCACTTAAACGTCGGGAGTGGGATTTGAACCCACGGAAGCTTTTGGCTTCCACGCTTAGCAGGCGTGTGCCTTCGACCACTCGGCCATCCCGACTTATTACGATTAAAGAATACCATATTTAATATTCTTTTTATATGACAGGCCATGGCGTCGAAGCAGTTATCCATATAGGGAGTAACAACATTTTCTCCTCACAGTTTACCTACAAGCACGCCCGGTTTAATTACGGTTGCTCCCTTCCGGGCCTGGCCGGATTTTTAAACCAAAGCATCCTATAGGGCTGTGAATCTACGATAGCTTTGCTACTGTGTATAGAGTCGCTGCCCCTCGGCCACGCTTCACCGCGCCTGAAGTCCGTTTGCGCTGCAGAGAGGGACTAACTCTCCGGCTAGCCTGTCAAGTATAATGTGGATATTTCTAAGTTAAATAAGTTTATTGCATCAACCGCAGCCGTAAGCTTAGATAATAACCGCCCGTATAGCAATCATTTAAATAATTAAATGCGATTTCAGAAATCTAAAAGCGTATAAACAACAAATGATATAATTAAATGGTCACAGTGAAAAAATTGCATGCAATAAAAAATCAAAACTCGGGGCTGAGTAAATCCCTCTGCGAGGGTGAAGCCAAAAAACGGGGATTGATGGTATACTCATTGTGACCCTTATTATTATAAATAAAAACTGTAACAGAAGTTTATGTCAGTCAGCAGGATGAGTCCAAGAGATTTCTTTATACTGATAGTAATGTCCGTGATAGGGCTTGCATCCTCAATAATAGTGATAATAGAACTGTACATAGTGCACAGCCTGCCCCCGTACTGTCAAGTGCCGGCAACGATCGGCGGCAGCGTATTAAACTGTGCAAAAGTCCTTCTCAGTCCATATGCAAACATCGGACCGGTTTCGCTTGATTTTCTTGCGGCAGCGTGGTTCATAGTAAACATAATATTTGTGATTTCAATCGCCCTCTCCGCGAAAAGAACGGCAAAAAGGGTACTTGATATCATGTTTGTGTGGAGATTTTTCGGCATAATTGTTGTCGGCTATCTTCTATTTCTTGAATTTATAATACTGCATGCAATCTGCATATACTGCACCGCAATGCACATCAGTATAATACTGGATTTTGCAATAGTAAGTTACATCCTATTTTCAAAGAATTCAAAAATAAGAAGGGACATTTTGAATTAGCCGGAAAAGACCTATAAAACGGGAAATTCCCAGTCTTTTGCACGCTCGTTCTTTTGGCCCAGATTCTTCTCCAACTCCACCCTCTTTTCAATCGATGCGGTCAATTCACGGACATGTTCAACCGCATCAGGATTTACAGAAATGTCGTCTATATCCGACCTTACAAGGAAATCTACAATCTCATCGTATTCCGAGGGGGCCTGCCCGCATATAGACACGGTTTTTCCGTCCCTGTGCGCCACCTTTATGAGGTACCTTATCATCCGAAGAACAGCCAGATTTCTCTCATCGTATATGCTGCTTAAAGTGTCATTATTCCTGTCCGCTCCCAAAACAAGCATGGTAAGATCATTCGACCCTATTGAATATCCGTCGATGTACCTGTTAAATTTGTCCGCTAATATGATGTTACTTGGAATTTCCGCCATGAGAAATATTTTAAAGTCCTCGTTTCTTTCCAAACCGTTTTCCTTCAATATTTCAAGGACCTTCTTAAGCTCATCCACTGTCCTCGTAAACGGAATCATAACATGCAGGTTCTTCAGCCTGAATTCATCTCTTACCTTTTTGACGGCCTTTAATTCCAAAACGAACGCATCCCTGTATTTTGGATCATAATATCTGGAAGAACCTCTCCACCCTAACAGAGGACTGCTTTCCTTGGGTTCAAACTCTTCTCCGCCTTCCAAATGAGCATATTCATCCGTCTTGAAGTCGCTAAAGCGAAGGATCACAGGCCTGGGATTAAAAGCCGCACACACCTTGCGCATTCCTTCTGCTAAAGTATCAACCAACAGATCCGACTTTCCCTGCTTTATTAGATACATGGGATGTTTTCCTATGTTCGCCCAAAGAAACTCTTCTCTCATCAATCCTACGCCGTCTGCGTGCAGCTTTGCAGTCTTTTCTGCAAGGTCAGGTTCACCCAGATTGACAAGTATTTTTGTTCCTGTTATTATCATGCCTTCGTTTACAATATTCTGGCCTGCGCTGCTTTTTTGCTCATTCTCTTCGGCTTTTATCTCCCCGCTGTATACCAGACCGTTCTTTGAATCAACCGTTATTACGTCATTGGTTTTGACCACTTCGGTTGCCTTCTTTCCTCTGCCGCCGGTTCCTACGATACAAGGAACGCCCAATTCTCTTGAAACTATCGCGGCATGCGAAGTAATCCCTCCTTCATCAGTTACTATGGCCTTTGCTTTCTTCATCGCAGGAACCCAGTCAGGACTGGTCATCACTGTTATCAGTATCTCGCCGGATCTGAACTCGTCTATGTCCTTCACATCGAGAATAACGTGCGCCGGACCCGAAACAAATCCTGGAGAGGCGGGTAAACCCGACAGTATAATGCCTTCTTTCTTCTCAACGGTCTTAATCTTGTCTTTATTCGACCAAACGGTCTCCGGTCTTGCCTGTACTATATAGATCTTGCCGTCCTCATCTTTTGCCCACTCAATGTCCATCGGTCGCTTATAGTGCTGCTCTATCTTCATGCCGTAGCCTGCCAATTCCAATACTTCCGAATCCATCAGACATTGTTTTTTTGCTTCCTCATCGCTTAACTTTATATCCTTCGTTCCGCCTTCTTTCAATCTTACAAGCTTTCTGTCCTTGTTTTCTATTACTTTTCTTTTTATCTGCATCGTTTTTTTGTCTATATAAAAAAGATCCGGTGTTACTATACCTCCGACGATGTATTCTCCCAGACCGTAACTGGCTTCTATTACTATTACGGACTGATCACCGTTTGAAACATCTAGAGTGAACATTACTCCCGATTCAACCGAAAAAACCTGCTTCTGCACCACAACAGCCAATGCGACCGTTTTAGTGTCTATACTGTTCTTTGCCCTGTAGTATATAGCTCTTTCATTGAAAAGGCTTGCATAGCACTCTTTTACTTTTTCCGCCAGTTCATCGTCTCCGTGAACATTTAAGTAGGTATCCTGCTGCCCGGCAAAGCTCGCATCCGGCAGATCCTCGGCCGTGGCTGAAGACCTTACCGCAACGAATTCCGCGTTGCTTTCCTTCACGAGTTTGTGATAGTTACTGAGTATTTCCGATATAAATGATTGTGGAAAAGATGCACGCATAATTGCGGTTTTTATCACCGAGCTCGCCTTTTTAAGCTCGGCCTCATCCTCTACGTTTATGTTTTTTACCGCGGCCTCTATCGTATCCCTGAGATTATTGCTGTCAAGAAATGTGTTAAATGCATAAGACGTCGTAGAAAAACCCGGAGGGATGGGAACTTCAACGTAATTGAACATTTCTCCGAGATTGGCGGATTTTCCCCCTATCAGGGGCACATCTTCCTTTTTAATATCTTTAAACCACAGAACCAATTTTTCCTTG
>JAJZXE010000006.1:8138-39324 GCA_021802505.1 Nanobdellota archaeon | reverse complement strand
CAGAAACGATGCGATCAACGGTCGTCTGCGCCTACCGCATCATTATCGCAACTTGCTGCGTCCTTCTTCGGCTCCTGAACCAAGTCATCCATCTAATAGCTTGGATTAGCAAATCACACAGTCACATCGCTGCATTTAACAGCTCGACACTTCCTTCTCTATTTCAAATAGAAAAGTGCATATTATTGTTTAACCGATAAATATCTAATAAGCTGAAAAGCTTTATAAAGCTTTTGTAAACGATTTAAACAGGAACCTTAAATAAATCTTTCATTATTTTAACAGCAAAATAATCAGGAAATACCGCCGTAACTCAGATTTAATGCGTAATTGCTTGGAAATTTTCCTATAGTATCGGGGATGAAATTTGATATATTCCCCAATGTCAAATTTAACGAGGCGTACACTCCTTTAGAAGGTATGGTAATGTTAATATACTGATATAAAGGTAACGTAAATTTATCAGAAATACATTCAGTACCGTTAACATACGCGGAGGAATTAAGATAAATAGTGCTTATCAGATAACTTTTAACAATTGATGATAAAGAATATTCCGCACATGTTTGATTAAGAAACGAAGAAGTTTTTAGGTAATGCACTGTCATATTTAACTTATTCATATCAAACCCTATGGCATGTACAGCAATTTGTGACAAGTTATACACTATATATTTCAACCCTTCCACCGTTGAATTTGAAACCAAACCGCAGCTAAAAACACCCAGAGTGGCATTTCTATTTAAGCCGGGATAGGCAGAACATATGTATAGACCGGAAGCATTTGTAAAAGCGATTTTCGCAAGCGGTGCAGATTGATTATATTTACCGAGAAGACTGTTTAATTTAGAAAGATTATAGGTTGCTTTTGTGCCGTTATTAATGTATTCTTTAAGTGTGTTTACAACCGTATAATTGCTCATTAGATCCTGCAGTGCAAAGAGTCTTTCCATATTATAATAAACATTGATAGAGGTTAAGCCAATATCTCCTTCCCTATAAAAAGTATAATTGAATGGTATACTAAACGGTATTTTTATGAGAGAATTAGATAACGGCTGGTTGGTTGTAAAATTACCTTTATAATAGAATGTAAGATTACCTTTCTGGGAACTAATCGAATTTAATTCTGCATTTAATATCTGGTTGTAGGATGCAAACTTTACAGGCGCAGTAGCTCTATAATAAATAAATATAATCAGCACTGCAATGATCACTACAAGAATTACCGATAAAATTTTAAATCTTGTTGAAAACATATCAATTTATCAATACGCCTCCATTACCGCAGCTACCACTTCCTCCGCCAGTGACTGCATGTACGTATAAAGTCTGTGCCGGAAGGTATAAGCTAAGCTCTGCACTTCCACCCGTAGTATCTAGACAACGGTTATCGCTGTGGCCTCCTACAACAATTTGACCCGCAGAGGTAACAATATTAAAGCCGACATAACCTGTATTACCTCCCGCGAAATAAAGCGTCACGCTTCCTCCTTCCCAATTACATTCCCCATTGAGCTGAGCGCTATCGGAAGAACTAGCTAATTCATAACCACTGCATGAAGGAGCTGATGGATCCGTATAAGGATAATTTACCGTTGAGAGGATGCCTGGCGGGTAAGATAAGGAATAGCCGCTGGTCAAACCACCTGGATTTGAATAAGAAGGAGATAATATATCGGATGTATAAGGTAGCAACCGGGTCCAGTCAACTACCTCTGTACCGCCCTGCCCTGCCTTATTAACATATAATCCCAAAAAGAAATGCGTGTTTGCCTGCGAAACACTGGTATCAGTTGAAGAAACGGTTCCCAAGTAAGGGGGAGAAAGCGACCCTCCTTCATTGCCAGTTCCTTCCCAATAAGCCGTATATGTATAAAAAGTATTATTTGATAATGCTGTAGAATCGGAACTTAAAGTAGTACAACCGGTATTGCTGCCAGGATTATATGCTAATGAATATCCCCCCGCGCCATTTCCCCTAATGGTATAGCCGTGAAAAACAGAACACGGCCCAACAGACTGAACCGTACCCGAATCTGATGCCGGCCAGCCCATCTCAAGCGTCATTCCATTAAAATCAGAAATTGACATCTTTGCCTGTACCAACAGACTTGGGTTGTAAGACGGCCCATTTACACCATAAACATACCACCAGTTATTAGAATACACTATAGATAGGCCATTGTTTACAGTGATGGATTCGCCGCTTTCCCCTCCCGTATTAACGGTTGAAAAACCAGACGGCAGCGCAGTACCGGCATAGTTCCAATATCCGTCAAAGAAGACGTTCCCACCGTTGTCATACTGTGCATATGTCGATGACAGCTGTGGAGCCTCCCCTACTGTATTTCCATTGAATAGATTAGCTGAAGTTGGATAATAGAACACTGCGTCTATAGTTTCAGAGCCGCCGCCTCCTATCTGCGGGAGATTTAACCAGAATATTGCATCAGTTATGTCTATGCCGTTCTGCGTGTTTTGATAATTTCCTTCATACCAGCTGTCTAATACATTGCCGTTGTACGTAAATTCAACGTTCTGCATGTTGCTGGCTAAAAACGAAGAATAGAGATTGGTATCTATGAAAACTTCCTGATCAAAGGGAGAAGCCGTGGCAGATGAGGAAGGATTATAGACTGTTATTGGAATCTCGCACTGCCAATTAGTAAATGTATATGTTGTACCTTGTGTAACCGCTGCAGAGGAAGAACACGTTACACCATCGCTTGCAGAGGTTGTAGCCGTTGCGGTGTAACTACCCGGATTGCCTATGTTATTTTGCTGAATTACTGCAAAGGAGCCTGAAGCTGTAGACGGAGATGTAATACCATCATAAGAAACTGTGAAAGAAGAAGCACCCGGTGGCATGTTTTCTACGTAGAAAGAGGTATATGAATTATTGGTGCTTGAATAAGAGACGGATTGCGTTTTGCCCGCTTCCAGATTACCTGAAGAAGGTGATGGAGTAAATATACTATTTATGTATCCGAACGGCGAATTGGCCCAGGAACCCGTCTGCTGTATTGTTATGCTTGAAGGACTAATAGGATTTGCAGTAACGTCGGAATACGGAAGCAGCTGGACTGTATTGCTGCTTGGAGTCCAAGCGATGACATTGAACTGCGGTGATACGGTACGCGCACCGCTAATTCCGATAAAACTCATACCTGGACCGCATATATTTGACCAGTCAACAGCAACTCTATAAAGACCCGGCGTTACCGAAACTGTAGAGGTATAAGGTGCCGTTGAAGTCGAAGTTCCTTGCCCTCTCCACTGTGCACCACCGAAAACACTTGTCCAGGAACTGCTGCCGTAAGGCTGGTAAAATATTTCCGTGGCATCATCCGTCCACACTGTAAATGTAACGGATGAGGAGAAGTAAACATATGCATTGGCACTGTAACCCTCTGAATTATAAGGAGAGCTACATGCAACACCGTTGTTATTAAGATCGCTTAAAGAGGAAGGAAATGCCTGCACGGGCAAGCTGTTATAAACCTGACCCTGATAACTTGAGGTACCATAAGCCCATTCTATTGTATAAGAATTTAGCGTAGGCAAAGAAAATGCATATGTTGGTATAGTGCTTCCAGCAGTTGTAGTAACAAACTGTGTGCTTGTAGTCTGTACAAAACCATTAGTTACACCGTTGTAAGTTACATTCCATGGATAATTTGTGATAAGACCACTCTCATCAAATGTAGTTGTACAAGTAGTACTGGCTGTAAAGGTTATTGCGACTGTCAGACCGGTATTAGTAGTGCCGGAAGACGGAGACGGGACATAAACCGCATTACAGTTTAGACCGGATACAGCTGAGATATAAACATTGTAAACGGTGTAGCTCAAGGAACTGCCTGGGGCAGTAGTAAACTTATTTGTAGTTATAGTTGAACTCTGATTTATACCGTCAAAGTAAACATACCACTGTGTTCCTGACGGAAGACCACTCTCTGTAAAGTTAGTTATACAAGACCAGGAACTAAAGTCGTAGGTAGTTCCCTGCTCGACGGAAGCAGAAGGAGCTGTACATACCAATCCTGAAACAGTGGCTGTAGCTGTATAGGTAAATATGCCTGAATTAGACTGTTTTGTTACTATCATTATGTTATTTGGAGTGGTAGCACTGCCTGGAACGTCGTCATAAGTAACCGACCAGGTGTAGCCGCTGGGCAATCCGCTCTCCTCAAAAGTATTCGTACAAGTAGTCAGTGTTGAAAACGATATGCTTGTGGTTGAACCCATTACTGCATATCCAGAACTCGGTGACGGCGTGTAAGTAGTGCTGCAATCCACTACGGATGAAGAATTAGATAAAGTTGGAACCGTATAGGAGAAATTGCCCGGCGCGCCGAAATAAGATATGTTATCGGGGGAGGAATTTGTTTTTGTTACGGAATTATAAGTTACAGACCAAGTGTAACTGCTGGGCAGGCCGCTTTCCCTGAAAGTGGTGGTGCACTGTCCAAGAAAACGAACATACTGGTAGCTGCCTACGGTCAATGTTCCTGATGAAGGTGAAGGAGAATACACACAACCTCCTACTATTGAATCATTTACAGAAAAGGAGTGTGTTCCCGTTTTTTCGTTTGTAAAGACTAATAGATTAGTGGTAGTAGACTGCTTTGCTCCCGCATACGTTACCTGCCAGCTTGTTCCGCTAGGAAGTTCCTTCTCTATGAACGTTGCTGCGCACGAGTTTATGAATATTATCTGCTGTAGCAAACCGCTTTCCAGATGGCCGGAAGACGGCAAAGCCGTATATGTACAGCCGTTTGATGATGCTTTTCCCACTGTAAATGAATAATTACCGTATGAAGTTGCAAATAAAATTGTCGTACCGGTTGAGGAATGATTGATTCCGTTGTAATCCGCCCACCACTGCACACCCGAAGGCAGCCCTTCCTCTGAAAACTCGGTTATTGAAGAAGGCAGCGGCAATATTATATTAGCAGGCATAAACGACATTGTTCCGTTAGAGGAGGCATTTATATTTGTAGTTACGGAGAAGCCGATTCCCAATCCGACAGTGTCCCTGGTGTTTGCCAGACTTATCTTTGCAAAACATATTGAGTTCTGTCCCGGAGACAGTGTAAGATACTGACATTTTATATCGGAGAAGAAAGAACTGTTGTAATTTAATATAAACTTATTTAGATTTACGCTGACGGACAAAGAATTTGTGAGATAAAATTCTATGTATGAGTAATTCGCTACTACCGCAGTGACTTTTACCCCTGTAAAACCGCTTATTGTTGGAGAAGGAGACACAAAGTTTAATGTAGAGAAGAAACCCAGTAAAAACAGCAGTATGATTATAGCGGATAAAAGCAGTATCATCCAGCCATACGTCATCAAAGCTTCTACTACCTGCTGCCCCTTTCTGTTTATACGCATATAATTAATAATATTAGATAAACAATCGTGGTATTTAAGATTATACTAATAAAAACTACAAATATATGAACTCAAAAGGTTTAAATATAACAATCTATATTACTATATTGTAGTGTATTTATGAAAAGGAAAGAACTTTCTATAATTGACAAGGAAATTGATGATCCGGATGAAGATTACGAATTGGAGAAAGACGAAAAACTCTTTGAGATCTGATTAGATATACAAGGAAGAAAGGATCTGAAGCAGCGGGTTACCGAATATAATCGTTATAATAACCGCAAAAAGAATGCCCGGTACAAACGGCAGGCCTATCTTTACCGTTACTTCCTTGGCACCGCTTTCCTTCAATTTTTTAATATCCGATAAAGTCAGACCGGTATTTCTTTCCGGCACTATGTTCTTACCGTTTTTATCCTTCGGGGAATCTGCAAGCCAGTCTCCCTCAGTAAGTTTTGAAACGCTTTCTTTTACATACATAAGATTATTCGCGACAAGGAAAACAAAACGCATTGAAAACAGCATGAATGCCGCCACGTCTATAAAAATATTCAACGGAGCGGTTATAACAAAAAAAGATAAAATTATAATAGCAAACATAGCGATAAAAAACGGAATGTCATAAAACTTGAAATATTTTTTCAGTTTCTTTATTTTAACGATGCCCACGAATATTGTGCCTAAAAGACCATATACCCCTCCGAACAGAAGAATGTTCATGAACAGCGCGATAAATGACCTGTTTGAAAATAGATTCAAAGAGGTAAATACCATGCTAAGGCCAAAAAGCAATTTTACATCGCCGCCGCCCCACTGCCCCAATCTGTACATAAAATATGAAAAGCCGAACAGAAGAAGGATTGAAAACGGCATGTATATCAGATTTGAAACTGTGCCGTAAGCAAGAGAATAAATAAATGAAAGAAGCAGGCCGCCCGCAATCAGTATGTAACTTATTGAATCGGGAACCTCCCTCCTCCTGAAATCGCTTATGGAAGCGGCTACAAGCAGCAGAACTACAAAGATAAATATCAGATAATACATTTGATATACCATGCTATACTTAATTGGTACTGGATTATATTATTTAAATGATTTGCCCTTGAGGGCGATTGATAAACTCAGAGAATGCGATGAAGTTTTTCTGGAGAATTACACAAACTTAACAGACATAAAATTTAAGGACGAGCTTGAAAAAGAAGTGGGAAAAAAGATCTCTATTGTAGGAAGGGAGCCAGTCGAAAGCGAAATGATAATAAGAAAAGCCGCTGAAAAAAACATCGCATTGCTTGTACCCGGCGATCCGTTTGCAGCGACCACTCATTTTTCCCTTGTTCAGGAATGCAAAGAAAACAATATATATGTAAAGGTGATACACGCTTCAAGCATATTCTCTGCAGTGGGTGAAACGGGTTTCTCGCTGTACAAATTCGGCGGAACGACCAGCATACCATTATACACGGAAATTTTCCGTCCGGAAAGTTTTTTTGATGTAATAGAAAAAAATATAGGCTGCGGATATCACACCCTTGTCCTTTTAGAGGTAAAGGATGAAAATAAATTTGTAAGCCCTTCAGAAGCAGAAAAGATATTAAAAGAAATTGAAAAGAAAAAAGGGGAAAAAATAATAGACTGGGAGAATGTCATCGCGGTTTCCAGACTCGGCAGCGAAATGCAAGAAATAACTGCCACTGGAAAAGACGACTTTCAAAATTTAAAACCTCCCTGCTCTCTGATAATCCCCGGTAAACTAAATGAAAATGAGATAGCCGCGATAAAACTTATAAAACACCCAGTTAAGATTGACTGATAGTTATGGGTATGCTGTTGGATTGTATACAGTATGTATAACCCGCGCTCACGTTGACGGATACGTCAGAAACATAGCCGAGAGAATTTGAAACGGGATTTATCAGCAGAGAAAACGGCACCGGTGCCAGCAGTCTTCCATTTGAAAAAGTGAGAGGATACTGCTGTTGGGTGATGTTTATGCCGGGATTTATATTATAAGTGGTGCCGGTGGAAGAAGTAAAATAGCCGTTACCATTTGCTATCTTGATATTAATCCAATTAAGCACTGATTTTCCGGAGCGTTCCGGTGAACCTTCGGAGGTTAAAGCAGTACCCTCGACGTACTCTGTTTGATTGGATGGAGAAGGGCCTGCGACTATCGTCGTATTGGATAGCTGCAATCCGATATTTATAGGAAGACCTGCCGAAGAAACGGGAGATGAAACGGGCACGCTTCCGCTGAACGTGTACCGTTCTATTGTAAGCGGATAATAGGTATACGAGACCGCATTGAAGCATGCCAGAAAAGTTATTGTGCAGGTTTCAGGCGTTGAACTTGAGAACGTCCAGGAAAGCGAAGATGATGAATCCGGAGGTATGGATGTTGTTTTATTGGGAGGGGTAAAACAACCATAAGGGGAAAGCACTACAGTTATATATTTACCGCCGGAATTGCGGATATTTGAAACGATATTTATATTTTCATTTGTATATAAATGTGCAAGATTTGTAAGCGATGAAATATTTAACGCTATTGGCAGGTAGGGATTTACTGTCGGCGGCGGGGTAACCTTGCTTGTGCTATTAAAATTTATATAACCGCTTTTATACAGGAAAAATACTCCTACGATTATAATCACAACGACCACTAAAACAACACCGGTTTGGCCTTTACTTTTCATAACTAAGCGCAGGATATTTCAGAAGGGGAACCCGTGAATGAAAAATAATAGTTGTAATTTGTATTTATACTTATTATATTCTGCGAGGTGGAATTGTCATTTGTGGCCGTTATCTCAATAGGGAGAGGGGTCAGGGCAAGGTTACCATTTGATAGTGTTAAAGACAATGTCCTGCCGGATACGGAAAAGGGATAATTCTGGCCGTTATAATAAACGAAAGCGGATGCTATCCCGGATGAATTCGTTATCTTAATAGTTATGCTTGTCATTAAATTGTTTGGGGTGCCGTGCGATATCTGTGTGTAGGGGTGTCCGCCATCATAAACCGGGAGGATATCCAAATTGATGGTAGTTGAAAGAGACCCGGAAGGTATCTGCGTTTCGACGCTTGCAGGAGTCGCAGACAGTGACATAAACCCCTGATTAGAATTAGTATAAATCGTCTGAGGTATCAAACTTGACTGCGTGCCATACGGATATGTAATGACAGAAGTGGTCAGATTCTGCTGAAAATTGGATATCTCGGAGGAAAACAAATAAGTGGAAGAAACACTGGATCCTGTACAGGAAACATTAAAAGATGCGGTTGAGGCATTTTTCATGTTTGCGGGCATTACTAAAGACTTTGAACTCGGGGATATTGAAACGTAATTGGGGGCGCCGACACTGACCTGCAGATTTACATTTAACGGCTGGCTGAAAGGATTAAAAAATTTAATATACATCGGTGCAGAGTGGCCGGGATAAATAGAAGTGGAATTAACCGTTGCAGAAATGGAAAAAGAAGACGGCACTGCGGATGAGGATGGCTTTCCAAGATTTAATATGCCGTGGTTTACGCCGTAAAATACAACAATCAGAATCACAACAACAATTAATATACCGGCAATCGCGGCACCGCTTGCACCCTGTCTATCCATAGTATAACTATTGAAGGAGAAGTATAAAAACTTTTAAAATCCCGTTTAGATGGAATACGGGGAGATGTATAATCCTATGGGCAGATAGCCCTCCTGTTCATAGGAGTAAGAAACTGTAAAATGCAGGCTATCAAGCACATCTGGAATATTTGAATTTATTAATTTGGAATACTCGCTGGAACTTAACGCTATAGGCAGCTCTATGGTTGCACCGGCAGGGCCTATTGAAAGGGATTTAAACAGTAATTCCGTACCGTTGCTGAACGATATAAGCTTAAAACCTAGCGCACTTGCCCCGGATATATTTATTCTTGAACTGTTTAACGAGATGGAAAGATTTGCACTGCCGATAGGTATTCCCGCTCCCACGTTATTCAATTGTATTCCGAGCTGTATATCCTGTCCGTAAATGACGGGCTGCGAAGAGGAGGAAGAGATAAGGATCGGACCGGCGGTTACGCCGGAAGTCTGCGTAAGCGGAGGAGGATAACTCCCGCTGCTGCTGGCACTTTGAGATACGAATTCCAATTGCTGTGAAGCGCTTCCAACGTACGAAAAATTAAGATAATAACCTATATTCTGCGAGTATTGTATGTTTCCATAGGAGCTTGCCGGCGGTGCGGATAAAGTGAACCCCTCCGAAAGTATGTCTCCCGTTGCGAGCGACGGGATAGTCACGCATCTTCCGCTGGTTATTGCATTTCCGCTCGGATTCGGAGAAGAAGTTTCCGGGCTGGAAAGAATTGTAAAAAGACCCAGGTTATCCAGACAAAAGTATATGTCAGAGGCGGCTTTTCCATTCAGGTTGTTTGCGACCAGAAATGTAATACCAAAAGTGGAGGAAGGAGAAACTCTTGGAGGGGCAGTTGCGGAGATCACCCCCAAAGCGACGGTATGATTCAAAGATGTTGCAGACGGTACTAAGGATAAACCCAGACTATTCATAATAACCGGTCCGTATAAAAATAAAACAATTATTATAACCAGGAGGAATGCCCCTGCAGCAACCCCACTCGCTCCTTTTTTGTTTGCCATATTCAAGTACAGCTCTGGTTGGTTATAACAACCGGCATATTCAAACTTTCATTGTAGTTGTAATTAACATAGCCTATAACCGTCATTGTATTGAAATGCATCCCGTTCAATGACGTTACGGGATTAAGATCCAGATAAAATGTTGATCCTGAGCTAAGCACTTTGCTGTCGCTTATATAACAATTCCAGTATCCGGAGCCTGGGAACTGGAATCCCTGCCTGCTGATGGGAGTCGCAGTACTGCATTTCCACTGGCTTGTCGAGGGATTGGAAGGATAGAATTCCTTGCTTATGTACAAAGACAGATTATTTATCTGATACGGGTAGTTTCCAGTGTTCTTTATTGTGACTTCCAGAGGAATAGAATCTATTTTTGTAAGTATGGGCTGTCTTAAAGCGGTATATACCTCTATTTGGACGGGACCTGAGGAGTAGAAATTAAATGATGGTTCGGAAGGAACAAAAGCCTGCGCGGAGGATATCAATTGCGATTGAAATGAATTTGACATGAATTCTATCGGTGAAATCACTGCGGCCGTATAATTCTTTATCAGAAAACTGGCCAGAAATGACATCGACAGCGGAAAGGTAAGCTTGCCTGAAGCCGGCTGACATGATAAATCAAAATAAGTCAGGTTCTCCTTCGTTTCTCCCGGTGCCAATACATTAATTAGATTGGCATTTGAAACCCTCGGCGGAGAACTACCTGTCTGTGCGGGCGTAACAAACTTTGTAAGCAGATCCCGGCAGTATTGTGCAGCGCCCGGTGAAACGGTGCTGCCGCAGGAGATATTAACCAGGAGATTGTTAGCAGTGTCCGGCCCCAATGGAACGTTGCCATTGTTATAGACGGAATAAAATATCGTGCCTTCCTGCGGATTCGTTGTCAAAGCTACCTGCTGGTTGGATTGGTATGTAAACGTAAGAAACGAGGAAAAGGTGGGCGTTGAATTTACCGCTGTTACCTGCGGCTGTGTAACCAGTAAATTTGGATTTTGTATGTCCGCTATGAAGGTTGAAATCGAAGAGAAACCTGAAGATATTAAACCGCCTATTTTCGAGAATAAGGAACCGTAGGTAACCTCCGTATAGGATATACCGACGTTTGAAGAGGCAAAGAACACAAAATAAACGACTAGTATAATCAAAATAATAAGAAAAGGTGCGACTATAAGCGAGTGTTTCTTTACACCTCTTACCGCATTGTCCGGATTAAACAACCGGCGTCTCTCCTTCTTTTCCTGCTCGAGTTTTATAAGATCCGGTGAATAACTATGCACAGAAGTCAAGTGGCCGTAAAGCGCGTTTTGCGTCTGGAACCTCTGTCCGCATACCTCGCAGGTGTATTTCCTTTTGCCCTTCGGAGGCTTGACCACGGGAGCGGGTTTATTCACAGAAGAGGGTGACGAAGCCGGCGGTGAACTATTGCCCGCAGCCACCTGTCCTTTCCTGTTTATACCTAATACCATAACAAGAATTATAATAACTGTATATATTTAAGTTTCAATTATTAACCGGATGCATAGAAATATATGAGGGTATAAGCAAACCCTTCGTGGAAAACTTAATCGTCCCGCTGTAATTGCCGTTCGCCGCCGTACCGAGATAACTCGCGGGAATAAGCACCACATTTTCGCCGGATGAGAGAGTACTTGCCGGCATCGTAAGATTTTCGCCGCTCGGTGTAAAGTAAAGATAGACGTTTCCCTTTGTTATTATGCTTGAAATGTCGAGAGTAAGCAGATAATTGCCGTTTGTCGCATTGACAGAATAGTAAATCGTCGGTGAATTGAATGCAATGTAAGGTATCTCATAATTAAGGGAAGCGTCCGCTATCTCATATGAAACGTCCTGAGCAGGCTGAAAACCCACGTTAAAAAGAACTGGAAGGACGATAGACGAACTTGAAAGATTCGAATTTCTTATCGCCTTTGAGATTACAATTGACGGGATGTCAATTACCTGCTGCGAATCACTGCCGTTTGTTATACTGGATAAAACATTACTGTTTACAGAAACATTGAGATTACCGTAGCCTATTGGAGTGTAGGAGATGGAATAATCCCCGATGCCGCTGAAAGTAAGCACCTTTACCGGAATGACATTTGCATTGTTTTTCCCGTACTGCCTTACAATCTCTACCTGGGAGAGTTTGAAAGACTGAGTCAGAGCAAACCCGTTAAGACTATCAGTTATAGACAGAACGTTCTTATTTGCAGAGGCAGGTATCTGCTCCGTTATAGTCTCATTTGCAGCCGGCAAAGCGGAAAAGAAGGGATGGCCGTTCAGTGAAAAACTGAGCTTAGGAGTGCCTGATACGGATTCAATTGTTACTACGATGAAATAATTGGATTGCTGGGAGGAATTAAAACTTATGTCATAAGAAGAAGAGCCCAGGATACTGGAGGATATTGACACCGCTGTTTTATTGAAAATTGTCGTGTTGACAAGAGGATAATTAACGCCGAATGTACCCAATGAATAGGAAGTGTTTAACGGCTTGCTGTTCCCCCCGATATATGTATTCATGGTATAATAGTACTCCCCTTTAGGTACTGTAGAAACTATGGAACTGGTATTGTTTATGCCCAATAACTTGTAAGCAACCGGCGCCGGAACCATGAGCAGATATATTACTATAGAGCCTGTCAGCAGCAGCATCAAAACAACGACGGCTGGGATCCTTTCCCTTTCTATTGCCATGAAATCTTTACTACGTTATAATATATAAATATTTCCAATGCTGTTTTAGCAGCATTATTCATGAAGTGAAGTACTGTTTTAAGTCTTTTGTGACGGTAAAAAAATCCGCTTTTATCCCCGCATCTACATAGCTCCAACTTATGACTACCGCTTCAAATGCGCGGATGTAGTCCTGCTTTTCGAAGAAGAAAACGCAGTCACTGAAATAGTTAGAAGCCATGTCAAAAAACGATATTGAAATTGGATTGTTGTCTTCTTTTACCTGGATTGCCTTAAAAACCTTCCTCATCATCTCTATCTCCTTCTCCGTTCTTTTTCTTAATTCGTCATCCATAAAACGCGAGCGAATTGTCCTCCCTTCTTATCCTTTCCAGAAACTGATTCACCCTGTCTTCTGAAAAGCTATGCTCTTCGCAGAGAAATTCCACCAGCTTTTCTTTCTGTATTTTTGACGGTGACAGATCCTCTTTTACCTCTACAACGTTCGGAGAAACGAAATAATCAAATATCTCTCTGATATCTGCGGCGGATCTGAAATCATAGGAACTCAGAATTTCTTCCCTCGTTTTTTCTTTAACGAGCTTTAAGGCCGTTTTTGGCCCGATTTTATCCACACCTTTATTATAATCTGTCCCCACAAAAAGTGCCATAAGTATCAATTTTTCCCTGTCCAGTCCGAGTTTTCTAAAGTTATAATCCGCGTCTATTATCTCCGGAATTACAGTAGTAGTTATACCTTTCCCGCTGATTTTCTTCCTGTTCGTCACGTTCAGGTTTCTTACCATCTTTTTTGCGCCGAAAAGCAATGTGTCGTAATCCTGCGAAGCAGCCGCGAATGCCTGGCCATTTTTGTTTAAATCCGCAGCCTGCGCCTCTCCCTCTGCAGGGGCCTGCACAAATTTTATTCCGAGATCAGTTAAAAGTTCCTTGGAAGAATCGATTATATAATCGTCTATCCTAGACATCCTGCGCATGTACATCGCCCTCTCCTCCTCCGTCTTTGCGGTCCCCATTTTTTGCACAGCTTCTTCCTTTATTTTTTCCCTCTCCTGCAGGGTTTCCTTTTTAAATTTAGGCGCCTTGCCGTCAAATACAAAAACAGGTTTTATACCCGCTTCCAACAGGGAGATTGAACGGTAGAAAAGGCCGTTCAAATGCGTTGTGACCCTGCCTTTGCCGTCCGTCAGATAAGAGCCGTCCGCCAGCCGTATTGTCGTCAAAAACTGGAATATCCAGTTGAACGCATCTATCGCCAGCGTCCTCCCCGCTAATTCCTGCATTTTTATGCTGCGGCCCTCAAACAGGCCGTTAAGTTTCACTCCCATGCAAAAATAATACTGTTGTCAGGATATATTCGTTACAGCGTTGTTACGACAACGTTTCCATCGTCGAAAAGAAAGGAATGTTCAAACTGTGCGACCATTCCGTTGTCCCTTTCCTTCAATACATTAAATTCGTTCAATGCGCCTATTGCAGTAAGATTCTTCAGTTCAAGCTCTGCGAGTCTGCCGAATCTGGTTATTATCCACCTCTTGGCAAACGGCAATTCGTGATATTCTTCCGCGATGTATTTTAATATCTCCCTTCCCAGGGCGCTTCTTACGTTTTTTCCTTCGATAAGGGAAAGGATCTGAATTTCGGAGCTGTCTATTACGTAGCCCCCGCCGGTGGTTGCAAAGGGCTCCACCGCGACCACCCCTTCCTTCCTTAAATAAACTCCCGCATTATTTCTTGAATTGGAGATAAACTCCCCCTCGTGTAAACTGTACCTGCCGATGCCGTGTCCGCCCAGATTAACTATCGGAGAAAAACCCGCCTTTGTTATCGTATCCTCTATTACGGCGCTTATTTCACTTACAGCCATCCCCGGCCTTATGAGTTTTGCGACTGAATCCAAAGCATCCCTTGCCGCGGTTATAAGTGGATTATCGCTGTTTCCGACTGAAACGGAAGCCGCGGTATCAGACAAGTAACCGTCTACGCTTGCACCAACATCTATCTTCACTATATCATTGTCTTTCAATTCCAGGTTATCACCGAATTTCGGGGTGTAATGTGCGGCGATCTGATTTATGGATATGTTCGGCGGAAAAGAAGGCCTTGCACCCATTTCGAATGTCCTTTTTTCTATCGCCTCCGCTATGTCGAGGATCTTTGCTCCGGGCTTGCATAATGATACTCCCAATTCTCTTATCTCCCTGCCTACCTTGCCGGCCAAAAGCCACTTTTCCCTCTCTTCTTTTTCCATTTATTTTATATATTCGCTTCTTCGTCTATAAAACTTCTCATTTTGTCCAGAAAATCCTCACTTAATCCGCTGTTAGCTATCACTATAAAAACCAACTTGCTCTTTTTTTCCCTCGCAATTGAAGAGGTAAAATGTATAAACCGCAGTATCTCATTCTCCGAATTATAAATCAGAAAGGCTGTTATCGAGTCTATAATTACAAATGTTTCCGTGTTTTTCTTGAGCAGGCTCTCCAGATTTATGCCTATTTCGGTAAGATCTCCAGGAGATTTTATAAATATACTCTTGTTATTACCGGAGTAGTCCTGTATTATGTTTGCTGTCACGGAGTCTATTATATAGTAATCGTTCATATCTATCCTTTGTAATTTTTCTTCTATTGAGACGGATGGCAAACTGGATGTCACATAGATGAGTTTGAATCCCTTGTTTTTTATCCTGGCAAGCAGCTCAGTAGATAACTGGTCTAATTTATACCGTTCTTTTACAAAAAGCATTCCGACCCCGTCGTCCGTTAATCTATCTATAAAATCACCATT
The DNA here is from genome assembly GCA_021802505.1 of Nanobdellota archaeon. Lineage (GTDB taxonomy): Archaea > Nanobdellota > Nanobdellia > Parvarchaeales > Parvarchaeaceae > Parvarchaeum. The sequence continues at coordinate 23,783 of JAJZXE010000006.1, read as the reverse complement.
CACACCGTTTTCCATCCTTGTAAATTGCTGCAATAATTACTTAATATTAATAGTATTACGTTCTATAAAAAGCCTTCAAGCGAATTATCCCTCCTGCCCAGTATGTCCTCCTGCGAATAACCCACCACTTCCAGAATATGCAATACGGAGGGAAGAACCTGCTTTTCTATGTAGTAATCCGCATCATATTTTATGTTGTTTTTTTTTGCGATGTCATAAAGCACGGCTTTGTCAGAAATCCGTTCATTGTCCTTTCCTCTTGCTATCACATATTTTATGGTATCGCCGCTGGAAAACTTTATGCCGCTTTTCTCGGCCGCAGAAATGTGTTTATTCGTCTGCGTATACGACAAGATGTCCTTTCTTAACCTCGTAAGTATAATCAGCTCATCCAGACTGGCTTTCCCTTCTTTTATCCTTTCTATGGTGCTCTTTACCAGTGAAAGCGCGCCTTCAGGATCATTTTCTATCAGTATTTTTTTCAGGACTTCTTTCTGGAGGCTCTTGGCTATAATCGCCCAGTCTCTTCTTACCGACTGGAAGCCCTTTATGATCAAGTTGCCCCTTAGATCGGACATTGCGTATTTTTTCTTTGCGCCGATTCCCCCTTTTGAGCTAACGAAAAGAACCCTGGTGTAGAAATCCTGCAGTTCTAGCTCCATCGGCTTTGGGAGCTCGTTGTTTATCTTTGTTATGAATTCACTTACCTTTTCCCTGTCTTCTCCAAACTGGAAAAACGCCGAATCCGTGTCCGAATAGAGAACCTTAAATCCGGAATTTCCCGCGTTTGTAATCACCTCCTGCACATATTGCCGGCCGAGCGCAGTCGTTGTACCCGCGCAGTCAAAACAGTACCATCTTGAGTTATAATAACCCAAATAACCGTAAAATCCGTTCGCTATCAGCTTAAGGACAAGAACTCTTGCGTTCAACTGCCTGTTGCCCTTTTCCAGCTTAAGCTTGTCCTTTGCCTCAAACCTTAATTTTATAACTTCTTCCAGTACCGATGGTATAAGCCCCTGTCTTTCTCCCTTCGGGATAAATTCCGTCTTTCCGGAAACCGCCCGTACTGTAGACGGGCAGATATTATGAGAGACTATTATACTGGGATAGAGGCTCCTAAAATCTACCACTACTATATTCTCATATAACCCGGGAGTGGGCTGGAATACAAACGCTCCGACATTTATACGCTTTATCCTGTCGTTTACCTGGAAATCGGAGGGTTTGTTCGGTATGAGCTCAGTTTTAAGGACCGCTTTTCTCATTATAAGATGCTCAACTACCGAACCGGTGGTCATTCTCGAAACATCGGCAAGCGTCTGTCCTATAAGCTTGTTAAGCTCAGATATCAGTGGCAGGAGATTATCAAAAAGCAGAAGGGTCACATTCGAGTCCTGCACGCAGTATTCACACAGTTCGGACGCAAGCTTTTCATCCGTAAACACCTCGTTTACTCTTTCCCAATCAAACTCCCCTTTTCTCTCGCCGGTTACCTCCGCTGCGACTTCTCTTAAGGTAAGCACTTCCGTCTTAAGATTGTATACGGCGTATATGTTCCTTACAAAATTCAGTATGTCAATGTGTGCTATGCCGTTTATCTCTGCTATCTTTTTTCTTTCCCCTCTTATTTTTAGTTCAAAACCGTTCACGTTGAATTTTATGCCCAGTATCCTGGCCCTCTCTGCTATGTAAGGCAAATCGAAAGAATCAGAGTTGTATCCGACGATTATATTAAAATTATTCGAAGACAAAAAATCGGATAAAATGACAAGAAGATTTCTTTCATCTTTTGCCTTTATTATGTCCTCACCGCTTGCATTCAACCAGGTTATACATTTTTTAGATTCCTTGCTAACTAAAGAAACGGCTATTATGGGATCTGCCTTCGGATTTGGAAAAGACCTCTTCGAAAATGTCTCTATGTCCAGCGCGACCGTCTTGAATGGAAAATTCCCCTGTCCCTTGTCCTTTAAGCTAAGGATGTAATCTCCCTCGGCATCTATTTCAAGCCGGGTAAAGCTTCCGATGCCCTTATCCAGTAGATACCTCTTGTAAAACGGAATATCCGCCTCGTATGTTTTAAAGCTCAACTGCTTGATTTTCGGTACGTCTTCCGGCAATCTTGTAAACACTTTAAGTACCTTTACTTTTACACCGAGATTATATCTTTCAGTTTCTTCTACGGAATCTATAAATGATAAATCCCCCGCGGACCTGTTGAATGCGTCTTTTTCCGCATTTACGTAGCAGTATGGCTTAAAGTTTTTATCATAAAAAATGCTTCTCTCCAGCCTGTCATTCACGCAGAAAAGCCGTATTACCGGAGAACCGTCTATAACGGTGTAATCCGCGTCCACTAAAAAATATTCCTGTGGCATACTATTGTTAGAAGTTGCGGATAAAAAAGCTTAATTCACTTGGTAGTCACTGCTTTTGCAAGATTTCGGGGGTGATCCGGATCGATATGCTTCGCGAGTGACACATAGTATGCGAGCAGCTGTGAAATAATGATCTGGGGGACAAAACTGAATATTCCGGCGGGCTGCGATCTTATAAAAACATCAAAAACGTCAAGCTTCTCGTTTGCCAGTCCTATTATCTTTCCGTTCCTTGCCTTCACTTCCTTAAGATTGTTTATCTCCCTGTCCTTAAATCTCTCTGACACTATCGCAATCGAATAAACGCCTTTCGACACGAGTGCAAGGGGCCCGTGCTTAAACGTCGCCGAATCTATGGCTTCGGAATGAATGTAGGTTACCTCCTTCATCTTCAGGGCTGCTTCCATCGCTGCTATGTAATCATTCCCTCTTCCGAGAAAGAACATGTCCTTTTCATTTTTTATGGCAGCTGAAGTCTCTTTTATTATCTTATAAACAGACGGCACGAATAAATTGTAAAGGTTTATATCCAGGAGCTTCAGGTCGTTTACTGCCTCCTTCTCCTGTCCGAAGGAGAACATCGCGAGAAGACAGACCAATATGGCCGACATAGTAAATGTCTTTGTAGCCGCAACGCCCTTCTCATGGCCGGCATTTATATTTATGAAATAATCGACTGCATTCGAAAGCGTCGACTCCTCCGTGTTTATTATCCCTATTTTCTTGTTCCGTTTTATAAGCGGCAGCGCCTCAACTATATCCATAGTTTCTCCGCTCTGTGATACTATTATGAAAATGTCTTCACTAGCTATAAGCTTGGAATAGTTGTACAGGTCCTGTGGCTGGACAGCGATGGCATCCTTTCCCAGGTCCCTGAACAGGTTTGCCGCAAGCAGCGCAACGTGAAAAGACGAACCGGATCCGATGATATACACTTTTCTTGATACTGCTATCAAAGAAGAGGCATTGTTAAGATAGGATAAATTTGATTCTGCAAGCGAGGAGATAAGTTTCTGCTGTTCCGTTATCTCTTTCAGCATAAAATGCCTGTATTTTCCTTTTTCTACGTCGGAAATGGCGAAGTTAACATCCCTTGCCTTATGTTTTCCAGGATTATCTGTCTTGAGGATTTTAAAGCCGCTCTTGTTTATTGCGATGACATCTCCATCAAAGAGATAGACGACTTTGTTCGTATGCTTTAAAAACGAAGGCACGTCGCTCGCAACGAAAGTACCGTTTTCCTTTAATCCAAGGACGAGAGGGGAGCCATTTTTGACGGCGAGTATGCTGTCACTGTCGGCGCTCATGGCAACAAATGAAGAGAAGCCTTTTATCTTACCGGCGGCTGCCATGACCGCATCCTCAAAAGTTTTCCCTTCCTTGATTTCCTGCTCTATCAAATGCGGCAGAACTTCCGTATCTGTTTCAGAAACAAAGGCATGGGAATGCAGATTGTCTTTCAACTCCTGAAAATTTTCTATAATGCCATTGTGGACAACCGCTATTTTTCCGCTGCAGTCCAGCAGCGGGTGCGAATTTTCCTTTGTAACGCCCCCGTGCGTTGCCCATCGCGTATGGGCTATGCTTCTGTCCGAGACTTCGTTTGTTATCCCGTATTCCTCTATTATATTGTTTATCCTTCCTACGTTTTTTCTTACTTCTATACTGTTGGAATCCCCGTGGAATGCACAGCCGAAGCTGTCATACCCTCTGTACTCCAGGTTCTTTATACCTTCCAATACGAGGGGAATTGAATTCTCATTACCAGTATATCCTATGATGCCGCACATAAAATTAGTCTAAGCGTTCTAAGAAAGAAACTTATATTTAAGCCTTTTACGGCCTAAAAAGAGCGTATTACGGCCGGTGCTTCGACAAAATCCAAAAAGAGTTAAATACTTAAACCGCTGTATTTAATATAATTGTCTATGAAAAGCTATATTCTTAAGAACGATGGTGAAGAGTACTTCATAAACGATACCAAGATAATCGAAAAAATAACGGACATAAAGCCGATAGCCGATGAAAAAGCCATCTCGATAATGAAGAAACTATCCAAAAAACCGTATAAAGCGGAGCAGCTCGCAAAGGAGCTTAAGCTTGACAAGAAAACACTGGCATTTTACATCGGAAAGCTTGGAGATGCCGGTCTGATAGAGGCGGTTTCCCAGAAAGGAAATGACTCGTTTAAAGCGGCGTATAACTCATTTTCATTCGAGATAAACGAAAACAGGATCAAATTTGACCCGAAGATGAAAGCGAAGGAAAACCAGTATGCGCTTAATTTCTTCAGTAAATTTATAAACAGCGGAAAATTCGATGGATACATCTGCGTAGGCGCATCAGACCCGCACGGGGAGTACAAAGCCGTTGCAAAGGATTCGCATTATACCGCCTATCTGGGGATGTTTCTCGGCCAGTTTGTGGACCTGCCGAATTCCATGCCGGTGATACTGGATACGGATGTCATTTCCAAGAACCTGTTCAAGAAAAACCTGATAATTATAGGAGGACCGGTTACAAACCTGGTAACGAGGGATATAAACAATTTCCTCCCGATAAAATTCATAAAAGAAGAGGGGTGGGGCCTTAAAGACAGAAACGGGATACACGTGAGAGACTATGAAGGAACAATCGAAAAGATAAAAAATCCGTTCGATAAGGAAAAAGACATAATACTTATAGGGGGCATAAGAAACATAGGAACGTTATCCGCCATGCTCGCCGCAACAAGATTTTCGAATCTCGCATTCAAAGGGTATAACGGCGAGGTTCCGTGGAGTTTGATGGTAAGGGGTTACGACATAGACGGGGATGGCCAGATAGATTCGATTGAAACGGTAAAATGAACAGGTACTTTACAGCCGTTGAAATACCGGAAAAAACGAGAGAACAGATAACTTCATATTTTTATCCCAGGCTTGAAAAGTACGTAGAAGGAAAATTCACCGAAACTGAAAAGCTCCATATAACGCTTGTTTTCCTAGGCAACACGGAAATAAAAAAAGAATTTATTGATTTTATAGAGGAACTGCATTTGTCCCTGGAATTGACTGTCAGAGGGATAAATGCCTTTCCTTCGATTGAAAACCCAAGAATAATTTATGCCAGTGTGTACGGAGATTTAGAGGAATATGCAGACAAAATCAATTCATTCTTAAACCTCGACAAGGAAAAGAGGTTTACGCCGCATCTGACGCTTTGCAGGGTAAAAAGACTCGTTAAAAAAATAGATGAAAAAACATTTACCGACATGGAATTTAAATTTCATGCAGATAGCATACATCTGTTTAACAGCGATTTTGAAAATTATTACAAGATTATGTGATTCATTTTTTGCCCGGAACCTGGCGAGTCAGTGCAAAAACAGTTATTGTCATCGCAAGCAGTGTAAACAAAGTTGTAAGAAATGAGGGGCTTGACAGAATCGTAAGTATGTATGTAGCATTTAAGTCCCCTGGAAAAGAAGAGGAAGAACTGGCGATAACGCTGCTGTTTGTGCTTGTTGAATTTGTAGAAACAAAAAGATTAGGATAATTTGCTGATACCACTCCAAACGCAATGAGCCCGAAAATAAACATGATAAATATGACCATGGCAGGGATAAGCGAACTCCTCTTAAGGTAATCGACCATCGAGCCCTGCGGAACAAGCGCGGCCGAAAGAATGAATATAACGAGAAAGATAAACAGCAGGATTACGAGAACGTAAGGAAGAAAAGTGATCAGGAAGCTGACGAAAAAAGAAGACGTCAGCGAAACCAAACCGACTGCGACAGCTATAAGCGCGGGTATATCAGAACTTGAAAAGAACTTTGACCTTGCGAGCAGACCGTAAACTACTGCAAAGATAAGCACAAATACAATTAAATCATACAAACCAAACGTCGGTAGACTTACCATCTAATCCTCTTAGGGGTTTTTACCCGAACCGCCGCCGCCAAAAGTAAAGGCGATAACGAATATTATTATTATCCCCAGTATCAGATATGCCAAATTTGGACCTATGAGCGACGAAGCTATGTTGGAAAGCTGGCTGCCCACACCGGAACTTGAAGGGACTAACGCATTTGAAAAAATTCCCCCGCCGAGAAACAGTATTCCTATTGCTACAACAAACAGCCATTTTGAATTGTTTCCGGTTATGTCGAATTTGAGCAGGCTGGCTATTATAAGCATCGACACAAGTATGATTGCGGTAACCGCCAGAGTTGAAGACATGTATATCAGTACCGGGCTTACCCATGCAACGGTAACGGCAAAATACGAGATTATAAGGGCTATCAATCCCCTCGCCCCTTTATTTTTGTTGTCTCCGAAATAAGTTACATTCTTCAGCACTGTACTTAAAATAGCGAGGATAAGGAGAAAAGCAAGCCAGAATTCTATGGGGTTGGAAACATTCGGCGGAGTTATCAGGCTTAATGCCTTGTCTATCTGGCCATATAACGATCCTGCTACCGCTGATACCATAGATAATTATGGAGAATAGTAGTATTTATACTTTTCTTTAAATATTTTTACTTATAAGTATTCAAATTACTTAAATAAAAGATAAGCGCCGATTATCAAAGCGGCAAAAACAATTATGTATGGTGCATAACTGTATATGTCGGACGAAGCCGATTTAGAAGATATGCCCACAAATGCAAGATTCGCCGTCATGAGAACCCATATTATTAGACCTATTGAAAGCAGCACCGCAATCACAACTATTATTTGCCTGGCAGATTTTGCCTTCAGAAGCTCGGAACTGCTGCCGTAAAGCATCGATCCTATCACTAAAAGCATGAAGATTATTATCGCGATTATTCCGACTATCGGCAGTATAAGATAAGTGAGCTTGAGCGCATAATTTGTAGTCGCAAAGATTATACCGAGAACAAACGCAATGATTGCGTCTATATCGCTTTTTCCCTTGAAAATCTCGCTTCTCTGCAAAACTCCATAGACTATGGCAAAAACGAGAAGAAAAGGAAACAGAAAGGATTCCGCCCCCGCAAAAAGAAGAGACACACCGGGTGCCGGCGCCGTCAAAACCTTCGTCACATTCGAGGTATTGTTCGTAGCGAACGTGATTATATTCTCTAACATATTAATATTATGACTGGGAAGTATTTAAATAATTATATTTATGCACAGGAAAAAAAGAGCAGTAGTTAAGGCAGGGAATAAGACAATGCTGGCACTGTCGCTTGTAGGCATTGCAATAGGCACTGCAATAATAATAACCGTTCTGATAGGGTATATCAGCCTTTTAAACAGCGGTTTCTACTATGGAAACGTAAAGATAGGCGGCAGCGTACTTTCGCACCAGATAGATTCCGACATATACATAATAGTGGTGTCAGCTTTTCTTGTGGGTTCCAGCACATTTCTTCTTTTAAGAATACTAAGGAAAAAGAGAGGCAAGTAATTCCTCCGCCTGTTTTCTGCTGTAATTGGTGAACAGGAAATCGCCGTTCTCTGATACAAGGACAGACATTCCATTTTTGCCGTAGAGAAGGTAATTGTCAATCAGTCTGCTGCCGTTTAGTTTGTCCTTTAAGCCGTATAACGGAATTTGCTTGTGCAATGAGAATTTTATGCCTGACGAACATACCTGTATGAATCCATCCCGCTCTAATTTAAATGAATGAAGAGAACATGTCTCGCACTCTAAATCCTTCATTGTTTCAGTCTGTATTTCGTTTCCGTTTGAAAGGTTGAATGCGCAGAATGACCCCGGCTCCAGATTACCGGACAGGAACAGCGAGATTTTCTCCATCATAAAAGACATGGCGTTTTTACCGGGTAAAGAAAGCATTGCCTCGCAGCCTTCCTTTGCCTTTCCTATGGAATTTCTGAATATACAATTAAAGCACGCACTGTCTTCGCCGTAGAAAAAAATCGACAGTTCCCTGTCATTCAGGGACGAAAAAATCGCCGGTTTGCCTCTTTTTGTACAGCCATCGTTTATTACCAGCCTGCTCCTGAGATTATCGGTAAAATCCGCTATTACGTCATATTGTGAAAATATCTCAAAGTCCTCATCCGTAAAATATTTTTCATATGGAATGTACTCGGTATTTTTATCAATCCCTCTCATTTTATCCGCGGCAAACCCTGCCTTTGAAACCGGAAACGAAGGGTCACAGTCCGCATAAAAAGGCTGGGTGGAAAGATTGCTTTTCGCAACTACATCCCCATCAAATATTCCCACCTTATCAAACATTCCTATAGAATTCTGCAGAAATGCGGAGCCCAGTGCACCGACCCCTATCAAAAGAATGCTTTTATACACCATATGCAAACAACCGACTTAACCAAACTTATTTAAATACAGAGTATGTCTAAATGTGATAATAAATATATTTATAGTATACAGAAATTTATTAGTTGTTATGTACGAAATTATAACCTTGAGAGATAAAGTAAGAGTGGAACCGAGCAGGCTTGAAGAGAACAACAAGGAAGCTGTCACAGAGATAATAAGACACGAATATATCGGCAGGATTGTAGACGAAAAGGCCCTTCTTGTGGGACTACTCGGAATAGACAGGATAGAGGAGGGTATAATAATACCGAACGATGCCTCTATATATTACGATACTGTTTTCAGAATGCTGGCTTATCTTCCCACCTTACATGAAACGGTAAAGGGGCAGATAAGCGATGTAAGCGAGATAGGCGCGATAGTAAATATAGGCCCTGTAGATGGGCTGGTGCACATCTCCCAGACAATGGATGACTTTGTAGATTTTTCAAAAAATATCCTTACGGGGAGAAGGACAAAATCCAGCATCAAAGCCGGCGACACTGTTATAGCGAGCATAATAGCCGTAAGCACCAAGGGAATAATGAAAGTGGGACTGACGATGCGTTCCCCCGGTTTGGGAAAGCTGGGATCAAAAAAGAGAGAAGTAACAAAAGGTAGTCATGGCAACTAAAGCGTGCAGAGTCTGCAATTTTTTAACGGAAGAGAGGAAGTGCCCAATGTGCGGCAGCGAGGACCTATCACTCAAATGGAAGGGAATAGTCATAGTTTCCGACAGTGAAAAATCAGTCATCGCAAAAACCATACAAATAAGCAAGAACGGCAGATATGCCCTGTCGGTGGATTAGATGGAACTTAAGGTAAACTCCAGCAGCGATGATAAGTATTTTGACAGGGTTGTAATAAACTTTACGGTAAAGCTTAAGAGCGGTGAACCCGCCAGGATAGATGAAATCAAAAAAGAGATAGAAAAAGAGAATCAGAACGGACAGGTCATTATATACACATTAAAGAGCGTGTACGGAAGAAACGAAACGAGGGGGATAGCGCATGTTTACAAAAATGAGGAAACGGCGAAAAAGATACTGCCTAAATACGTGCTTGAAAAAAACGGGATAAAGAATGGAAAAGAAAAAGCAGAAAAAGAATGAGATCTGGAAGCTTTACAGGGTGGAAGGAGACAAGCTCTCTAGGAACAACGGGACCTGCCCCAAGTGCGGCGAGGGAATTTTCTTGGCAGACCACAAGGACAGGCTTACGTGCGGGCACTGCGGCTACACCGAATTTAAGAGAAAGGATAAAAATTAAATAAACTATAAATCCCTTATTATTAGGATGTATACTTTAGGAATAGAAAGCACAGCGCATACTTTCGGGGTTGGAATAACTGAAAACGACAGGGTAATAGCAAACGAGAGGGACACCCTAAAGCCGCTGTCCGGAGGTATAATACCCAGGGAAGCGGCTGCGCACCATTTCAGATTGGCAGCGGAGATACTCGGAAAAGCACTCAATAAAGGCGGGCTAAGACTAAAAGATATAGACCTGTTCGCTTTTTCCCAGGGGCCCGGGATAATACCCTCCCTTAAAGTCGGCGCCAGTCTTTCATCTTTCCTGTCTAAAAAATACGGGAAAAAACTTATAGGAGTAAATCACTGCGTAGCGCACCTGGAAATCGCCAGGCTATACACGGGATTGCGGGATCCTATTATGCTCTACGTCAGCGGGGGCAACACGCAGATAATAACATATTACAACAAAAACTATATAGTTTTCGGAGAAACGCAGGATATAGGAATCGGAAATTTATTGGATAAAACGGGAAGAAGAATGGGTATTCCCTTTCCCGCCGGCCCAGAGATAGAAAAACTCGCCGAAAAAGGAAAACACTACATAGAAATGCCGTACAGCATAAAAGGCATGGATGTTAGTTTTTCAGGCATTGAAACGTTCGTATCAAAAATAATAGGGAGGGAAACAAAGGAAGACATTGCCTTTTCGCTGCAGGAAACCGTCTTCTCTATGCTTATAGAGGCGAGCGAGAGGACGATGGCCTATTGTTTAAAAAACAGTTTAGTTATAACAGGAGGAGTGGCAGCGAACAAGAGGCTAAATGAAATGGGTAGAAAAATGTGCAGTGAAAGAGCCGCGGAATTCAAGGAGATCCCCATGGAATTTGCCGGTGACAACGGGGCAATGATTGCGTATACCGGCTACCTTATGCGGGATTATAACCAGAAAGACCTCGATATAAAGCCGAAATTCAGGACCGATACGGTGGAGATAAATTACAGATAATATGCCGATGAATGCACCGCAGGAGTATTATGAGCTGGAGGAGAGATACAGCAAGGAAAAGGACCTTGAGGAAAAAGAAAGGATACTCAAAAAGATGATGGTTATACTGCCGAAACACAAGGGGACTGACAGGGAATTTGGTTCGCTTAAAAGAAGACTTTCGCTTTTAAGGAAAGAGGCCAGTCATAAACCTCTGATCCATAAAACAACCGCAATAAGAAAGAGATGGCCTAGAGTCTCGCTTGTGGGCTATAATTTAGATGGTGTTTTAAAGGTGTTTAACCTAACAAAGGTGGAAAATATCCGGTACGGGATAGTCAGGGTAAACGATGTGCAGGTACAGTTAATAGCCTTGCAGGATCCTGACAAAAACAAGGACCTTCTGCTGCAGAGCGATATAATAATATCAAAAAATAAAATTGATAAATACTGCAATTTCCAGGTTGTCTCTGACAGAATAAACCTGGATAGAACCGTAAGAGACTTCGGAGTTATCGGAGTATACACCGAAAATTCCAGAGATGCGGTTGCTATGCGAAGAGGGGAAAGCGTATCCGACCTTATAAAAAAACTGCATCTAAAAACGGAAAAAAATACATATGCTGTAATATTCGGAAAAAGTGCAAAATTCCAGGGACAGCGGGTCGCGCTGTCGCACAAACTGGAAGACGGTGACAGGGTGTTTATAAAGACATGAAAACAATAGCGGTCGGTTCGGAAGCTGTAGTCTACGAAAACAATGGTCTGATAATAAAAAGAAGGGTAAAAAAAGGATACCGCATAAGGGAGATAGACAGTAATCTAAGAAGGAAAAGAAGCAGGGCGGAGTTCCGCACAATAAAAGAGCTTTATGAAAAAGGAATAAGCGTTCCGAGGCCCGTAAAATACGCGGAAAAGACGGAAGAGATATGGATGGAAAAAATAGAGGGAGAAAGGCTCGCGGAACGATTCACCGAAGAAGATGCGAAGCAAATCGGCATTATGATCGCAGACCTGCACAATAACGGGATAATACATGGAGACCTTACGACTGCAAATATCATAAAAAAAGGGAAAAAACTGTATATAATAGACTTCGGATTGAGTTATCATTCAACAAAAGACGAGGATATGGCTAGCGATCTGTTCCTGTTCAAAAATGCGCTTAAATCAAAGCATAACCCGCTGTATAACGGGGCATATCCTCTTTTTATCAGGGCTTATAAATCGCATATTAGAAAAGAATTTAAAGGAATAGATACTCATCTTAAAGATATAGAAACGAGGAGAAGATACAATGAAAGTTATTAACGTGAAGAACAGGTTTGTGCCTCACTGGCTTAATTACAAGCAGGAGGAAGTCGAACAGCTCGTGATAAACAAATACCAGAAAGGCCTCACAAAATCGGAGATAGGAACTGTATTACGGGATCAGTACGGTATACCATCCATAAAGGAATTGACAAAGAAAAACGTAAGCAAGATCCTCAAAGCCAGGGAAATAAACGAACAATTGCCGGAAGAGCTGGTAGCACTGTATAAAAAAGCGGTAAAACTCCATAGACACCTTGAAAAACAGAGAAAGGACAAACATTCCATCAGGAGCCTTGTCGTCCTTGAAAACAGGATCAAGAGACTGATAAAATACTACAAACAAAAAAAGGTACTGCCGAAAAATTATGAGTATTCTCTTGAAGCGGCAAGACTGGTCGTTAAGCTATGAATCAGCCAAATCTGTGGTATAAGGTAAAAGCGCAGGATTTCGACAATGCCGATATAGGCTCGATATACGGAAACGAAACAAACGTCATGAAAAGAAAGCTTGTTATAAACGCAAATAACCTTCCGGATATAAAAACAAAACCGGGTTTCAGACTGGGTTTCAGAATAATATCCTCTTCGGAAAACACGGCAGATGCTCGGCTTGAATCCCTTGTTTTATCGAGAGAGCAGGTCGGGAGGATGATCCGGCACAATTCGTCAAAAATAGAAGTCGTAAGAAGGATAAAAATAAAAGAAGAGGAGTACGCGATCAAAACCCTTGTAATAATCAGCAAAGCAGAAAATAGATACAAAAAATTCGTAAGAGAGGAAACGAATAAATTTATAGACTCCGTGGCGGGAAAAGACGGCTTAAAAGAATTGGTGCTTGATGTTCTGGCCGGAAAAGTACAGAATCAGCTCCATAAAAAATTAAGCAAGATATACCCTACAAGAGCAACGGAGATAAGGATGATAGAAAAATTAAACGCAGCCAATCAAAAAAGCTGAATATTCTACAGCCGCCTGTACACTAAATCCTGCAAAGATAAGGTATGATTCAGAGATATCCGGATTTATGTACGGATATGTATAATCTTAAGAGATATTTTTTAAATCCTTCCTCCGTTGAAAATGCCTTATAATAGGCCTGTCTTCGTTTATACTCGATTATCAACATCGGATAGCCATTCTTCCAGAGGAGATAGTTCATCAGCAGTCTTCCGGCCCGTCCGTTTCCATCACCAAATGGATGTATTTTTTCGAACCTGTAATGTACTCTCGCTGCAAGTTCTACCGGATTGAGTCGTGCTTTATTTGAAAAATTTATTAATTCCCGCATGAGTCTCGGTACCTCCCACCAATTTGGGGCGAGATAACCGCCTACGCTTACGCCATAATTTCTAAAAACGCCCGCTATATCAGGTTTAGTTTCTTCAAATAATTCCTTGTGCCATCTCCGAACCAGGTTTTGGCTTAATGGTACCGTATCTGTGAGCATTTCAAAAAATACCTTTCTGTGGTTCTCTGTCTCTTTTATGTCCCTTATGGATTTGTTTGGAGCGAACCCCCCTTTTAGAATATTCATTGTTTCTGGAAGGGTTATCTTAGAGCCTTCTATCGCATTCGTATTGTATGTAAAGGCTATGGCTATTGATTCAAGTTCTGCTTCTTTTGCGCTTTTGGGGCGGTTTTTCCAATCTTTTTGGAAATTATCCTTTATTTTCTCAAGTTTTTCAATCGTATTTCTGATTGTTTCCTTTTCAAGCACATCTTTGTATTTTGTGAGATTCTTCGGGATTTCCTTGCCCAGGTACACTTCTCTTGTCACAACTTTGTTGTCCCTGCGCATCGAATGCTGAAGATAAAAATAAGTTTCCCTCCCCCGTTTACGTTTTACTATCCTCATAATAATATTATATTGCCATTACATTATATAAATAATTTACATTTCAGTTAAATTTGTAATGGCAAAGATAAAAAAAATTAAACGCAGCCAATCAAAAAAGCTGAATATTCTACAGCCGCCTGTACACTAAATCCTGCAAAGATAAGGTATGATTCAGAGACAAGAATTATATGTAGATATAATGATTAATAATTACCGCTCACGCTTTTTCAATGTATTTTCCCCCATTGACAATTACGGCATCTACGGCTTATCCTTTCTATTATTCCATATATCGCTCGCCCTCTTCTGTAACTTTCCGCTCTTTGCCGCCAGCAGGGTTCCTATGAAGAGTATTATGGCTGAAAGAAAGAAAATTCCTAAACCATAAAAGAAGAGGGAAAGATATACTGAAGATGAATAATGAAGATAATGGAACAGGATGCCAAGGGCTATTATCACCATCGAGCCAATAAACATGAATGTACCCGCGGTCATGGTTCTATTTATTGGATGAAATCCCACCATATTTTGTCATCGCCTCGGTTATAATCATTTTTAAATTTCTTAATATCGATTCCACAACTCATTTAAGGTTAAGATTTCGTTTTACCTGTTCGTGAGTGTAATATCGGCCTGCTTTTATTTCTTTCAGGCTTTTTTCTACGTCCCTTATCTCTTCGTCAGATAATGGTTCTACGTCAAATTTGGCCATGACTAGATTTTTAATTACCTCATTAAAAGATTCTCTCTTGTGTATCTTTAACTTTTCAAGTAAACTCTTTGTTTTTTCGTCGATTTGTACTGTTGTTGCCATAGTTGCTTATAGATACCTTGTAGTAGTTATAACTTGCTGTTTACCTTATTCCGACAAGAGCGACTGATCGTAGACTTTTCACTAAATGCCATTATCCCTTTCGTAGCGTGGACTCGACGGGATTTGAACCCGTAGTCTCTCCCATGCCATGGGAGCGCGTTGCCGATTGCGCCACGAGCCCACATATAATATCAAAGTTGAAATGGCAGCGTAGAGGACTGTCGCCTTCTATCTATGTATCTCCCTTCCATACTTTTTAAGTCTATAGTCTATTCTATTCAATTCATTCTTTGCGTTTTTAAGGTCTCTTTCCGATAACTTGCCAGAGTTTATATTATTTATAAGATCTTCTTTTCTATGTGTTAATCCATTTAGCTCTATTTCATTTTGTACCATAACATCAAGCTTTCCATTCTCATCTACGGGGGATTTTGGTGAAAACCACAAAGGAGTTTTTATTCTCTTATCAAAAGCACTGGTGGGACCAGGCTGAGAAACCGGTGAGGTAGTGTCTTTTGTATTTTTTTTATTTGCTATTTCTTCTTGAATTTCCCTGTTCCTCCTTTCCTCTTCCATTTTTGCTGCTTGTGCCATCCTTGCCTGCTCTCTTAGTGCATCTTGTCTTGCCTTTTCTTCCCTAGCTGCTTGTGCCATCCTTGCCTGCTCTCTTAGTGCATCTTGTCTTGCCTTTTCTTCCCTAGCTGCTTGTGCCATCCTTGCCTGCTCTCTTAGTGCATCTTGTCTTGCCTTTTCTTCCCTAGCTGCTT
>JAJZXE010000006.1:0-8128 GCA_021802505.1 Nanobdellota archaeon | reverse complement strand
GCTGCTTGTGCCATCCTTGCCTGCTCTCTTAGTGCATCTTGTCTTGCCTTTTCTTCCCTAGCTGCTTGTGCCATCCTTGCCTGCTCTCTTAGTGCATCTTGTCTTGCCTTTTCTTCCCTAGCTGCTTGCTCCCGACTTGCTTGTTCCTCTATTCTTCTATTTGCTTCATTGCTGGCGCGTGCTGCTTCCAACTGTGCCCTGGTCAGCCTATCATCTTCGGCCATTTCCTGCCTTAACTGCTGTTTTTGCTCGTTTAAAAGCTGCTGCTGATTAAATTTATTATTTGTCAATTTAGACAAACGTTTATCTATGCCCTTCAATAATTTCTTTCTAGTTGAATTTGATAGATTAAGGGAAGTATCCGCGATTTTCTGTCTTTCCTGCATTAAATCAGAAACGTCCTTTCTTCTTGCGTCCTTTGTCATTCTTTTCTCGAATAATCTCCTTGCTTGTTTATCGGACATTGCTGCACCAAAAGCACCGCCTTTAACGGCATTAGCCATCTGAAAAAGATCCTGTGCATTTGCATTTCCGGAGGTATTTGCCGCGTTATAAAATTTGGATTGATGCTTGAGTTCCTTCTTTTCCGCCCTTGTCATTTTGTAATTACTCTTGGCAGCGCTCTTCAAATCCCGCAATGCCGGCTGCCTTGAAAAGAACCCAGTAAGTTTCCTGAGATCCTTGTTGTTTGAAAGTTCTTTTCTGGAGTACTGTGCGGCAGATAACTGTGTTCTGTCCGCAACGTTCTGCCATGCACTGTTTGCCAATTGATTCTTTAGCTGCGCCATTCTTAGCTGCTCATTCGGAGATAGATTTCCCTTTTTAAGCAGATCACGGTATTCCTGGACTATAGGTGCATTCGCCTGCTTTCTGTTTTGTATGGAAGAAAGCGCCTTTCCCTGTATTTTGGCTATTTTCTGCTGTTTTTTATACTCTTTTGAAAGCTTTGGCTTATGAGGACCAGAGATCTTAATAATAAGATATATCGCAGCGAATATGGCAATAGCTAAAGGAACAAGAACAATCGGACTGAAAAGAAATGCGGCAAACCCAGGTATAAGCAGGGCTATCAGCAGAAAGATTATGAATGCGAGTGCAACTCTCAGGACTGGATTGTGGTGGGTTTTTATGCCTCTCATCAAGAGTATTATTATTACCAGGACGGCAGCCCCTCCCAAAATCAAAGGAAGAATAGTCAATATTTGGATATGCAGAAGCGAATCAACGGAATTTGTAAGCCCCGTATCATTTTCAAAAAGGATATATATCAAAAAAAGCGCAACAACCAACCCTATCAACCGGATGGATCTGGGGGATCTCACCAAGGCAAGCATTCCCAATATAAGCGCAATGATCCCAAGGACTATAAAGGTATTTAGGAAGAAATGAAGCAGCGTGCTGTCTGAGTACAGCAGGAAAAAGGTTATCAGTGCAAACATAAGCGAGATTGCTATTCTACCACTGGAAAGCTGCGTTCTGTCCAGGGCTATCGCAAATATGATAAACATTACTATCGCAAAGAATCCCGCATACAGGGCGGAATTACCGGATGTCAACGCCCCCAATGAAAACCCGTTTGAAGAGACACCAGCATTAGTAGGAATGGATATCTGCGCATGAACGGCCGATACAAGGAATAGCATTAAAACAATGGGTATGACCATGAGATAATTCCATTTCATAGTTTAATTATGTTGGATTAAACATATAAATTTAATTTTTCTATTTTGCAGTGAATTAAAAGAAAGGCAAGATTTAAGAATTATGCCTTTTACATAATATAATGAAAGAGGAAGATTTGGAACTAAAAGGAAAAGCTAAAAAACTTAAGAAAAAAACCGTTGAAGAAGCACCTTCCGAAGAGGAAACCATGGCCCAGATGGAATTTGAAAAGGACACGGAATGCCCCAAATGCGGCCAGAAGAAAATAATATCATGGACTGAGCAGACGAGGGCTTCGGATGAACCGCCCACCAGATTTTATAAGTGCATGAACTGCAACCATACCTGGAGAGAGTACAGTTAAGCTTTTACATGGAAGATACCGATCTGATAATAATCGGGGCTGGACCTACTGGAATGTTTGCTACGTTTTGCGCGGGACTGAGAGAGATAAACAGCATAACGCTTGAAAGCCTCGATACATACGGGGGGCAGATGCTTGAGCTCTACCCTGAAAAAGATGTTTACGACGTGCAGGCCGTTCCAAAAACAAGGGCAAAGGAACTTTCCGACAGCATGTACAAACAAAGCGCCATATTCAAAAAGAGAACCGAATTTAACTCAAAAGTCACTGATATTATCCCTATAGAAAATAAGAAGTTTGTGATAGAGGTAAACGGGGAGAAAAAATACACCGCGAGATCGATTCTTATATGCGGCGGTGTGGGGGATTTCCACCCGAATAGGTTAAATGTAGAAGGAGAGGATAAATACAACGGAAAAGGACTCTATTACTCAATAAAATCCGTTGATGAATTTAAGGATAAAACGATTGCAATAATCGGCGGAGGGGATTCAGCTTTTGACTACCAGATGTTGCTGTCACCAGTCTGCAAAAAAACGTACATAATACAGCACAATAACACGTTCAAGGCGGCGGAATCTAGCGTGGATGCTGTAAAAAGAGACAGCAGGGCGGAGATAGTAATGAACACCGACGTTAAAAAAATAGAAGGAGATGAAAATACGGTGAAGAGCCTTGAATTATTTGACAACTCTAGCAAGACAACAAAAACATTAAATGTCGATGCAGTTGTGATCGCGATAGGCTACAAGGTAAATCCTTCCTTATTCAAGTCCATAAATCTGGAAACGGATAAAAGATACATAAAGGTGGATCATAACTATAAGACAAGCATTGATGGAATTTACGCCGCGGGAGATATCGCAAATGTAAGTGATGAACCCAAATTTGCGCTGATAGCCGTCGGCGGGGCAGAGGCGTACATCGCTATAAATAACATTAAAAAATACCTGTCGCCAAATGCTTCTCTTTTTGGAGGCCACAGCTCGTCACTAAACCTATGATTTATACTACATTGAATGAGAAGATAATAAGATCGGTATACAAAAAAAGGGACAACTGGCAGCACAAGGGAAATTTTGGAAAAATTCTAGTGGTAGGAGGTTCTAATATATACACCGGCTCGACGGCGATAGTTGCACTATCGGCATTAAGGAGCGGATCTGATCTTACGGAGATAATAGCACCGAAAAGAGCCGCGGATGCCTGCGCTGGTTTTTCACCAGAGATGATAACCCTCGCAGTAAACAGTGAAACCCTGAATTTAAACGCATTTGATGTGATAGCAGATGCATCTCATAAAAATGACGTTATAACTATCGGAAACGGTATGGGAACAAGGGAAGAGCAGAAAAATCTGGTAGACAAGGTTTTAACAGAGATAAATAAAAGGATAGTTATAGATGCGGATGCGCTGAAAGTTGTGGATAAAAAATTACTCGGGAAAAACATGCTCATTACCCCGAATTCAAACGAATTTAAAATCCTCTTCAATGAAGACCCGTCAAAGGAAACAGAAAAAAGGGTTAGACAGGTATACGAAAAAGCGAGGGAATTCGACACCACTATAATTCTGAAAGGTCACATCGATGTAATTTCTGACGGAGAAAAAACCTTTATAAACAAGACAAATTCGGTCTATATGACGAAGGGAGGAACCGGCGATTCGCTCACCGGCATCGCCGCTTCGCTTATAGGACAGCACAATAATATTATAGATGCGGCGGCGGCTGCAGCATTTATAAACGGCTATGCCGGAAGAGTAGCAGGAAAAAAGGAGAGAGAGTCATTTTCCGTACTGCACCTTATTGATAATATAGGCTACACAATAAACAAGTGGAGATATCAGTGATACTCATATTTTTTCCTCAGTTCATCAAAACTCTCTGATGCAGATTCCTTTATTATTGCGTCAAGAAAATTTGAATCTATCCTGAACTGCTTCATTGAATCGCTTTCTCTCACCGTAACTGTATTGTCTTCCATCGTCTCGTAATCGATTGTGAATGCGAGTTCCACACCTACCTCTTCCGCCCTTCTGTACCTCTTCCCTATGCTGCCGCTATCGCTGTAAAGTATCTCACTGCTGTAAATAGAGCTGCTAAAAATATCGTTTGCCTTAACATCCAGATTATCCCTTGAAACCAGGGGAAAAACCGCGGCTTTGAAGGGAGAGACATTGCTATTAAGAGAAAGCCATCTTCTCTCGCTGTCTTTACGGAAAGAAGATGATAAAAGCAGATAAAACAAGCGGTCCGTTCCCATCGAAAGCTCAAATATTTTCGGGGTTTTTCCCTCCAATCTAAGTCCTTTCGCGCCGTACTTTTCATATGCCAAAAGATCATGCTCCCCCCGATTATTGCACGCGACAAGCTCTACCCACGTATCGCCTTTCCGTATTTCTAAATCAAAGGACTCCTCGGAATAAAACGCCTTGTCTTCGTATAATTTTCTGTATCGTATATCCTCATTCTTGAATCCTATCCCTAAAAGAAAGCCGTGTATTTTTGAAAGGGCATATGCGGTAACACCGCTGATTATCACCTTCTTTGAAAGAGCATCTGAAATCTTCATCATACCGCTGCTTTTCTCGTTTTTATCGTAAATCTGCAGTTCATAATCTGTTTCAAACTTAAAATTATCCTCCAGAAAGAATATCTCAATGTCATTCTGATAGAATTCCCGCTCTCTAAGCAGATTGTTTCTCGGAGATATCTCGTTTCTGAACGCCTTTCCTATCTGTGCTATCACCATCGGCATTTTTTTGCCATATGAATCAAAAACGCGCTTAAAATCAAGAAATATGGACTGACATGCCTCCGGTCTTAGATAAGCCGGAATGTCATTCCCAACCCTAACAGGAAACATCGTGCCGAATTTTTTAATTCCGTCTAGTTCGCCGCCGCATCTGCCGCATTTTATCTGATATTTTCTGATATAATTAAAATACTCTTCTTCGGATAAGCCTTCAAAATTCTTATCGCTGTCTTTTTCCTCCAGTAATTTATCCACTCTGTAAACTGCACCGCAGTTCTTGCAGGTTATTTCCATATCAAAGAAATTTTCCTCGTGGCCGGAAGCCTGCAGCACTATTTTTGGAAGAACGACGCTGCCGGATATCTCCAAACCGTTCATGGAATGAATCAATTTTCGCCACTGCTCAATTATATTATTGAATATCTTAACTCCTATCGGACCGTATTCCCAGAAACCTGAGATATTGTCGCTGAATACCTCTGCAGAATGGAAGAATATGCCTCTTGAAAAAGCAAGACTAACCAGCTCCTCATCCCTATCTTCTTTTATATCCATTCAATAGAAAACTTCTCGCAGCTTAAATTTATTACTTTTTGCCTTTTTTCTTTCCCACGGTTTTTCTTTCCGTCTTTTTCATATTTATCTTTAATTTTTTCATTTTTCTGAAAAGTCTGTATTCAAATACTATGCCGGAAAGAACAACGCCTATCGCTATTCCGAGTACTATGAAGCTTATTTCCTCTTCCAAAGGCACAATCGGTTTTGAAATGGGTATCGGCTGCAGCGACGGAGTGTAAGGTACAAGACTTGCATTTGATAATCGAACGCCCAGTTGAGTAAAACCTCTTGCTTCTGTTTCGAAAAGAAGGTATTCTGCAAAATCAGAATTACTTATATTCGAGGCATTGTAGAACTGATTGCCAAAATAGTAATAACTTATCCCGAGAAACGGCGTAATTCCGCTGGCTTCTGCAGAGTTTATCGCGTTTAGGGTAGCCATTGAACTCTGATTTCCTATCTGCGAAAAGGTTGAAAGATTGACCAGGCTGTTTTCTTCAATAAGCATCTGTGCAACGCTTATCGATTCTATTGATGCAAAAATCGATGAAATATAATTACCGCTGTAGTATCTGGTCTCGGCTGAACTCAGATATGACTGCATTTCCGACGTTTCTGAAGGCAGTGGGACTCCCAAAAGAGAAGCATAATCATTGTATGAAGAAGCCTTATAAAGATAATAGTTGCTCAGAGATTCGTAACTTGACTGTGAAAAATTCGACCTTCCTTTTGGCAGGATTGAAACCCAGAAATAAGCGGTCTGCGCCTTTACCGCGGCAAGCGAATAGTAATAAATCGCATTCTGCATGTTTCCCGATGCCAGGCTGCTGGCGGAATCATTGAGGTAATTCTGCGCCTGCATAAGCCTGTCAAACGCTATGAATTTGAGGATTAAAGTCGAGGAGTTTGAAACATAACCTGCAGAGATATTATCAGCTATTCCGTTTATTGTCGTGTTTTCGGAGGAGATAAGGCTCTGGATAAACACTTTTTGATTAGAGGTTGGCAGCTCCTCCAAAATTTTTGCCTGCAATAAATCCGAAGAGGAAGTTATCATGCTGCTTGCGGCTACGTAATAACTGCCGCTTGCGGCTTCCGATTTCTGCGCCGACATATCAGAGGTTGCATCGCTTATGAGCTGCTGTATTGTCGAATTGCTGCTGTTGATGTTCGGCACCGTAGAATATATGCCATTTTGATAGGAATTGAACTGAACATAAGTCTGCTTCATCAGTGCGAGATAAAGAGGTGTTTGTATGCTGTAGTTTATCGGCGGAGTTAAATTATAACCAGTAAAATACTGAAAGGCTTCATATTCGGAGCTTACCGATATAGGGGTTTCGCCATGCGCCTCATCATAAGAAAGCGCCGAAGAGGATATATTATCGGTTGCCGGATATAGAAACGTTTTTATACCCATATTCGCTGCTGCCTCCGATTTCTGCGAAACATCACCGACTATGCCTACGCTCCCGTCAGGATTAGCCGTCCCCGTCATTGCGACCTTTGTATTAAGAGGCTTACCGGACAGGATGGACATCGCCGCCATTGTAAATGCAGAACCGGCACTGGGTCCGCCGACTTCAACTGAAGAAGACGTTATATAATAATAAAAATTATAATTATCGCAGTTTAAATTCAAAAGCTGGCATGCCAGTTCTGCGGATAAAACGCCCTGCGCCTGCGTATCCGTCTGTGTAAGCGGAGTCGAACCGAGAAAAACCTTTCCGGTGCCGTTTGTTATGGTGAGATTCAGTAAAGCCGGTACGCCGACTAGAGTGCCGTTTGAAGAGTTTGTAACTCCGAATATGTATAGGCTTGCGGAGCCTATGACGTTCTGCACACCCTGGGCTTTTACCTGACTGACCAAAAACAGGAGTATCAAAAGAGCTGCTATGACAGTATAAGTCTTCATAAATCTTTTAATAATCTTAAACTATAAAAACGTTTTCACGTTTTTGTACAAAATATAAAAACCAGCAGTGAATAAAACTATGATATGAAGCTCAACGATGTTATAGAAACCATAAAGAACAAGGGCTATGAAGGATGGGATGTTGCATATTTCTCCAGAAAAGACGATTTGCTCGGCCTTAATTACATGGGAATAATGTTGGCAGACAATTCCGTAGGAAATTACATACGCAATGCAAGATCAGACAAACACAGACTGAAAAGGATCACCGATTATTTCGAGTCTGATATGAGTCTGATATAACAGTAGTTGAATTCATAAATAAAGAATATAATGATTTTACTGATTATAAAGGAGAAAACTACGGATACAAAGATGAGAACTACAAGGAAATGTATTACAAGAACGGAAAGTACGGCGTCGCGATCGAGCACCGCATAAAAAGGAAAGGAAACGAATCGGTATACTCATCGGCAAGGCTTTCTCAGTTCAAATTAAAGTCGCTGAAAATGCTCGCAGATGATTCCTGCCACCACACTGACAAGGAAAGGAATGCAGACTACAGTGAAGAACAGAGATGTCCCGCAAGACTCCCTAAGAGAGTGTCAAAGATATATGTATCATGAACCGGCGAAGCTGATAATCAATGCGGATGACTTCGGTTATTCCCGCGTATTCAACGAGGAGATACTTAAACTGATGAAAGAAAGACAAATAAAATCGACTACGATGATGGTTTACAGAGTTAATGAAGTGCAGCTGCCGCAGATAAACGAGCTGAAACGTTTAAAAGAGGAGGGATGCAGCGTAGGCATACACCTCGAAATAAGCGGCGCAAAGAAAGACCCTGCGGGAGAGATCAAAGAACAGTA
>JAJZXE010000021.1 GCA_021802505.1 Nanobdellota archaeon | reverse complement strand
TAGACTAAGCTTGATTCATTCACTGAATCGGCGGCAAGCCTTTTCTTTCCCGTATCTGTTTTACAATGACCGGGTAGATGTCTCTTGGTAGTTTCTTGAAGGTTTCTCCCGCGAGTGACCACGAACCTCTTCCTTCCGTGCCGGATCTCAGCTCGTTTGTGAAGTTAAACGTGGATGAAACAGGCATTTCGGCCGTTATCACCGCCTTGTTGCCCTCTTCCTTTACACTGTCGATTATGCTCCTTTTGGACTGGATCAAGGCGCTGACATTACTGAGGTTGGCCATCGGCAGGTCCACCCTTATTATCTGTATCGGTTCAAGCAGTATCGGGTTGGCCTGGAATACCGCGTCCTTTATTGCGTCTCTTACAGCGGGAATGACCTGCGCCGGTCCACGGTGTATTGCGTCCTCATGCAGGACCATATCCGTAAGCACTATCTTTACTCCGCGGACTTCTTCTCTTGCCTGCGGCCCTTCCTTCATGACTTCGTTAAATGACTCGATGCACATCTCTATCACTTCCCCGATGTGAAGTATACCCTTGGTTCCGTCAACCAGCATGTTTTCCCCGTATATCGCGGCTATTCTCTTGGCCTCGTCTCTCTCCATTCCCGCTTTCATAAGCATGTCGATGTTTCCTGATGTAAGCGTCTTTATCTTGCCGGTAGGCATCTCTTCATCGGCAAGCGCTTCTATAATCTCCTGCGATAAGGGCTCTGCGTAGAGATAGAAACGGTTGTGCTTGTTTGGGGATTTTCCCTCCACGATCGGACTTTTGGAAGAGATACTTTCCTTGTATACGACTATAGGCTGCGAGCTGATTATATCTATTCCGTAGGTTCGTCTGAGCTTGTCTTCTACTATTTCAAGGTGTAGAGTACCCAGACCGGCTATAAGGTTCTCGCCGGTCTCATGGTTTATCGAGACTTTCAGTGCTATATCATAGATCTCCTGCTCTCTTAACGCCTGTATCAGTTTAGGCAGATCCTTTGGATTTTTGGGTTCTATCGCCTTTACAACGACTGGCTGCAGTGAGTGTTTAATCGGTTCAAACGGATCCACATCCTGCTTGTCGCTGCCGCTTAATGTCTCACCTGATATGATGTTTTTCAGCCCGGCCATTCCTATCTGATTGCCGGCCAGGGCGCTTTCTACCTGGAAACGCTGCGGCCCTTTCCATATATAAATCTGCTGGACTTTGTTGACCTGTTTGTTGTTTACGAGATAAACATCCTGTCCTCGACTTATTTTTCCCGAGAATATCCTTCCAACGGCTATTTCCCCAGCCTGCGGATCTATTTCTATGTTTGTCACCGATATCATCAATGGCCCGTTGGGATTGCATGCTATCAGTGATTTTCCGACTTCACTGTCCAGTTCTCCGTGCCATACTATCGGTATCCTGTATTTCTGTGCTTCGACAGGGTTTGGAAGGTGTTCTATCACCATATCCAGCAGAACTTTGTGTACAGGGGTTTTCCTTGAGAGTTCCTTTATCTTCTCCTTGTCACCAGAGGTATAAACATCATAAACATCCTTGAATGATAAGCCGGTTTCCTTCATTCTTTTGAAAGACATGGCCCAGTTGTCCCTCGAAGCACCGAATGCGACGGTATTGTCCTGTACAGCGACCTGCCACTTGGCCTTTACGTCATCGGGTGCCAGATCGTTGATGAAGGAGTTTATCTGCGTTATTAACTTAACGAGGTGTTTCTGCATTTCCTCGGGAGAATAGCGCATCTCCGTTATAAGTCTGTCAATTTTATTAATATATAGTATGGGTTTTACCTTGTCTCTCAAAGCCTGCTTTAAAACCATTTCCGTCTGCGGCATTACTCCCTCCACGGAATCCATCACGACGATAGCACCGTCTATCGCCCGTATGGCACGGGTAACATGTCCGCCGAAATCAACGTGTCCGGGGGTATCTATTAAATTGATTAGGTATTCGTCATTTTCCTGCCTTTCATAGACCATGTTCACATTTGAGGATTTAACGGTCATCTGCCTTTCCTGCTCTATCTTCTCGGAATCGAGATAAAGCTGCTTTCCTGCCTTCTCTTCTGAAAGCATCCCGCAGCCAGCCAGTAAAGTATCGCATGTGGTTGTTTTCCCATGGTCAACATGCGCTATCACGCCTATGTTTCTTATGCGGTCCTGCTGGTTCATCAACCGCATCACTTTCTCCGTCAATGACTCTTTTTCCGGCATTTAGTATCACCTTTAACTAGTATGGTTATTTTTAGATTTTAGAATTGATACTATTTATACTTGCTGTTTTATTTTTTAGGATTAAACCCACGGCAAATATCTGTTTTTAATGTGTTTTGCGGAATTTATATACCTGTTCGGAAGGAAAGACACCAAATATCCCGCGCTTTCATAAATCATCTTTCTCGGCAGATCCTTCTTGTCTTCCGTTACCGCGGCAAACGATAGTTTGAATTCATCCCCGTAGACCTTCTTAAAATATCTCCTGGCCCTGGGCATGTGCAGCGTATCGGTTACCACTGTAACCCGTGAGATATTTTTACAGATATCGCACTCTCCGGAAAGAGCGTTTCGGAAATAGTTATTTTTTAGTGTTTTCAGAATTTCCAGTGAATTGACCGCATTGTCGTATGTGTTTACGGAGCGGTTTTCGTACAGATAGTTGCCGTTGTTTTCCAGGATTTTCATGCTTTCTTCATCGGAGTATATGTCCTGCCCTGCTATGAATAAAAAGGATCTTCCGCTTTTTTCACAGAGTTTAACGGCCTTTTCCAGCCGTTTTCTGAACCGTTCATTGCTTCCGCCCAGTACTATTATCGCTTCCTCTCCGTTGCAGTGAAATATATTCTCTAAAAGCGTTTTCATAAGGTAATAGAAACATAAGTAAATTAATATTATATAAATCTTGTTAAAAAATCAAAATAAAAAAAATAAAATCTTTTATAAAAAAGGATCAGAAGTGTGAATCGAATTTTCATTCGATTGAGTTTATAGTATTATTTGGAATTATATCCAAAATTTACCTCTTCTTTTTTCCTTTTTTAGCTGCTTTTTTCTTTGTTGCCATACTCATAAGATTCAGTCATCGTATAAATAATTTTTCTAAATTTTTGCTGCGGATTATAATGAATTTTTGATGTTTTTATGCGTGCAGTTACGAACGCTGTCAGTAGATAAGTATCTGATAGCCCTGACTTGCATACCCGCTTATTCCGACAAATTCGTTGTGTCCGCCCATAAAGCACGAAGTTTCCAGTTGCAGCGCCGCCAGAGCTCCGCCGAGATTAAGCCTGTCGGCGCAGTATCCGCACAGGGAATAAGGTATCCTTAGTTCATCCTTTAATTTTGTTAATAGTCCTTGAATTTCTTTGTCGTTTGTCAGAAATGCCTGCAGACCGAAGCTCGCGAACCACAGTGCTATCTCATGTCCGCCGTTCTTAAATTCGACGGCATTTAAGAGCGCGTTGAAAACCCTGAATCTGTTCTCATCGTCTTTGTCCGGGTCTGTAAGAATAAGAAAAAGATATTTTCCCATATTATTTAAGCGATAAGAATATATTTAAACTTATCACCAAATATCCGGTAAGGCAGAGATAGCGAAGCTCGGTCAAACGTGCTGGCTTCAGGGGCCAGTGGCTTAGGCCTTCGGGGGTTCAAATCCCCCTCTCTGCATCTTCAGTACTTCGCCATGCAAAGAGTGGCAAATATATCTCCAGAATCACCATAGAAATCCTCGGCGGTGTAATCAAAAGCCAGCATCATCCCCTTTTTCTTGAGCAGAAAAGGCTTTGTAATGGCCTTGGTGATTGAGAACTTTTCTATTGCCAATTGGAGTGAATCCTCTCTATTGCTTATCATCTCTATGTAGGTATTGGCTACAGTTGCTTTCAGTAATTCACGGTTGTAATCAAAGTACTTAGCCTGCCGGGATGGTACTTCAGTCCAAGAACGTCATTGGCAAGTGATCCAAGGTCTTCAGCGAATTGTACAGCTGCTGGCTGTCGATCACACGACTACGATGTAGACTTTTCTTCCGATATATTTCTTCGGGCAATCGATCTTGGCGCTGTTTCCGAACCTGGTAACGCTCCGCTCGAAGTATCCGTGAATGTTCAACAGCTCAAGCTTGTTTTCTGCTGTTATTAGCCTTTTTCTTATATGATATCTTAAGGATATCCTAAATATAAGTTTTTCGAAGATACTGTTTGATCTAAAAGTTTTTTAAGTTAGACAAATCTATACAATCTATGTATGCAAAAGTGGAAAATTTTGGCTATCAGGTTTTTGGCAAAACAATAGGTGATACTTGGCTTAGTCTCGTTTCTCTTATACTAAAGCACGGAAAGGTAAGTTATGATGAATCCAGGCTTAGACTTGCCGTCCAGAACATTCGAATAAAATCGGCAAATACAAATCTTACCGATAATCTTATAGACAAATACGCAGATCAAAACAGAATAAACAAAATGCTCGAACTTACATTCAAAAGCGAGAACATGTACGACATCGATGTGGTCCCCAGCTTCAGTACGGGCAGACGAAGCTACTACCAGAGGTTAAAGGAGGGAAAGCTGCTGGATTTTGTTGTTAAACGGCTTAGTCTTATACCGGAAAGCAAAAAAGCTGCTATAGTTTTCCCTGACACAAGCGATTATGAGGCTGTTCTCAAAAGACCGAAGGATGACTACCTACCGTGTCTGGTAGTCGTTCAGTTCAGACTGCAGCCTGCCGGCAAAGGGTACATTCTGAACACCACGTTTTATATGAGGTCAGTTGACGCGTTCCAGAAGGCGCATGGAAATCTTATATCCATGGCTAAAATGTCAGAGATTGTAGGCAAAAATTTGCAAAAAAACCTGCATAAAAAAATAAAATGCGGTTCTCTTGACGGGTTTATTGCTGATGCGCACATCTATAAGGAAACTATAAATGAGGCCAAGAACGTCATAAAAAGATATGAGTCTGAGCATGGAAATGGGTAAACCTATCAATATACGGACCGGACCGGGTTTTGACGGCAAGGAGAGCGAGGACAAGGAGATTATAAACTCCATTAATAGAATACTGCTGAAGAAGAGAGGATATGTGGTCAGGATGCCAAAGACCGGCGAGTCTGTGGTGGCTCCGTTATCGGGCGGTATGGATTCTGTGGTTAACATAGCCATGCTACTAAAAGAGTACAAACTGAATGTTTTTCCTTTTTTCATAAACAGAAATCAGTCGGCATACGTGTACGAAAAGAAAGCAGCAGAGTACTACGACCGCTTTTTCAAAAAGTTATACCCCGATCTGTACAACGGTTTTGTAGAGATTAAAGTTGCAACCCCTGCCGCAGAGTATAAAGATGATTTAAGAAAGGTAAAGGAATCTATAAAGGACAAACACTTGTCTTCTCATATATCTTACCCGGCAAGAAATTCCGTCATTTTTCTTACAGGCATGGAATACGCATATTCCTTAACTAACAAAGGTGTGAACATAAGAACCGTTTTCGCAAGTCATATGAGCAGCGATTTCTCTTATCATTGTTCCCTCACATGGACTAGGATAACCAACTTAACCATGTGCCAGATAACCAACGACTACAGTTGGCAATTTATATCGATCCCGATAGAGACCGAATTCGGAAATTATTTTGATAAGGATGTCTACGTAAGATACGCAATTCGAAACAGGATTCCATTAGAGTACACTAGATCATGCACCAAAAACAGTTCCGTACAGTGCGGTGTTTGCCCGTCCTGTTGGGACAGAAGACGCGCATTTATTGAGGTCGGCGTAAAGGACCCAACCGAATACCAATGCGAAACTATGCCAAGGTCTATACCGACGTATTATACAAAGATTATAACTTTGCTTACTAGAAATCCGCGCAAGAAGGAGGCACTGCAGCGTGCTATTGACCAGCAGAATCCGAAACTGGACATAGTCTTTGACACTAAGAAGATATGGCTTCCGGAGATTCAGGAGAATGATGTCGTAGCCGTCGCAAAATTTGCTGCGGAGTACGGTGCAGCAAAAATAGACCTTCCTGCGATAAAAATGGACACCGGCATGTTCGTTAAGGGACTAAACGGTTTCCCCGGTGCTTTTGTCCACGAAATTGATGAGAGAATTGGAGTGCAAAAGTTCATTGATATGTGCAGAGACCTAAAAGACAGGAGTGCCTACATAACAACGGCCCTGGCATACTGTGAGCCAGGAAAAAGCGCCAAAGTATTTTATAGCACAGTGAGAGGGGAGATAGTCCGGAAAGCACTTCCGGGTGAAGGTAGTTTTATAGATAAAGTGTTCATACCGCATCATTCTGAGAATAAGGAGCACAAGACGATGGGCGAAATAAGGCAGGATAATCCGAAATTGCTTGAGAGGATATGGGGAAACACAGAAAGCTCATTCCTAGCCTGGCTGACTAAAAATCGGGGGAGTTAAGAGGATATGTTTATATATATAGGTGGGGTGCCGGGTGTTGGTAAAACGACTATACTAACAAATATGGAACGCCTTGCCGCAGACAGAGGATTGAAACTTGAGAGGGTAGTAGGGACGAAGATCTTATGCGAACTCACTGGTGCAAAAACAGTGGAGGAACTTAGGGTATTACCAGAGGAAATAAGAGCGAAACACAGGCAAAGATTGAATGAGATCCTGTATGAAAGAGATAGATAAGATTTTGATACGGTAAGAATTGCCGATGGTCATTTTTGCTACTTTGATACTGCGGGTGAGAAATATGGTATACGACAGATATACCCTTGGGACAGAAAGCAGACGTATGCTATGGGAGTCATTACCGCACAAACGTCTACTATACTAGAACGCAGACTGGCCGACAGAGAAGCCCGGACCGACAGACAGTTGTCACCCGGTTTTATAGAGATGGAACAATTTCTTGAGCTTGGTATAGCTTTTTATCAAGCCAATGAACTATCGATACCAATAAATATTTTTCGGAATGAGAAAGGTACATCTATTGACAAAATAAGTGGAGAGATACTAGGCTATGTGAATGATGTAATCTCAAACCGTTCAAAAAGCATTGGTAATTACAGAAGTTAGCATAATTCCCGTATTTGAATCATGAGATTAATGCGATGGGGCATGTAAAGATGATGGGAAATGAGGACGATATTTAACAGCCCGTATATTCTTATTTTAAGGGAAAGATAACTTTTGAATCTACGAATTCATAATCACTCGACAAGTAAACTTCGGCATGTTTACCCAGAAAACCTTAAATCTTTCCGGTTGCCTGTCAATCTACCGATAATCCGGTAGTTAAGAAAGCAATTCTTAGATACTGAAAAGTTATTTATGTCGAGGTTTACTAAAATAAATACGGAAATGAAATACACGAGAGTTGTATCACAGGCCTATTTTACCGGTAAAGCGGCGGAATGGAGGGCAAAAGGCAAATCTCCTGCTGAATACATAAAGGAAAAAGGCAAGGAAGGGCTGGTAGAGGAATTCAAGAGTGATCCCGCGTTCAAAACCAGCATAATACCTTTACTTACAAGGACGAATGCTCCGGAATTCGTTAAGACACGGGATATAGACATAATAAAAGACTTCATAAACGCCGATAACATACGGTTAAGTCTATCAGACATCGGCAATACGCTGATGGATTCCATCGAGGAAGCGGCGGGAATAAAAATCAATGCGGAAATCAAGTTTATACTTGTAGGGTTGGCTCTGCTCGGACTAGCGATAGGCTCGGCGACTAATCCGGTTATTGATGAAGAGAGTGAACTACCCCACGGCAAGCCATAGGGCTTCCTGCTTCTCGGGACCATGACTCGTAGACCTGAACTTGATTTTCATCTTGATCAGTTCCGCCGTCAGAGGGTTCTCCACAGGCTTTGATTTCCCTCGCACCGAGGGTATTAGACCTTGGTTTCTAGGTTTTCTGAGTTTTATCCCCGCCTCTTCTAAACCAAAGTCTCTGATATTGATAGCTGCATTAAGATCTCTGTCCAGCCACGCATGACAGTTCGGGCACTCCCACTCTCTTTCTGATAACGTCAATTTTTCATTGATGTGTCTGCAGTAATGGCACATCTTTGACGAAGGGTCAAACATCCCTATTTCAAGGATGTTCTTTCCCCTGTTTTCTGCTTTGTACTTAAGGAATCGGAAGAAATTACCGATACCAACATCGCTTATTGCCTTTGCGGTGCGGTGGTTTTTCTTCATTCCTCCTATGTTTAATGTTTCTACAGCTATCGTATCGAAGTGCTTGGTTATCGCATCCGATACTTTATGCAAGAAATCATGCCTCTGATTTGTTATTCTTTCATGGATTTTAGCCACTTTTATCCTTGATTTATGGAAGTTGTTTGAGCCCAATTTCTTCCTTGACAGCTGTTTCTGCCGTAGTTTTAAGAGCTTTTCCGATTTTTTCAGGTATTTGGGATTATCGATCTTTATGCCGTTTGACAGCACTACCGAATCCTTTATCCCCACATCGATGCCTATGGTCTTTGAATTGTCTTTTACCGCTGCCTTTTTAGGTGCTTTTCTGCTGTCACTGACTAGGATTGAGACAAAATACTTCCCGCTCGGAACTTTGGAGATGGTCACCTGTTTTACCTTTTCTCTCGGGAATTCTCTGTGTTCTTTCATCTTTATTCCCTTTCCGAACTTTGGAAGATACAGAACACTGTCATCAAAGTTGAAGAACTGCGGCACTCTGAAAGACTGCTTATTGCTTTTCTTCTTGTAATTAGGGTACTTTGCTACGCCTTTGAAGAAGTTTTTGAATGCCTTATCCAGGTCTATAAGTGACTGCTGCAGTGACTGTGAATTTACTTCTTTGAGCCATTTGTATTCCTCCTTCTTCTTTAAGCTTGTTAGAAACCTTGCCGTGTCGTAATAATTCAATCCCTTCTTTGCAGTGTTATTTTTGTGTTCTTTGTAATACTCTTCCTTCAGTGCCAATGCCTTATTCCAAACCACTCTGTTGCATCCGAAGTACTTCGAGAAAAGAACCTGCTGTTCCTCATTTGGGTATAATCTGAATTTGTACGCCGTCAACATATTTAAGTCACTTCTTATCCAATAATCGATTAATTATCTCATCGTACGTTTCACGTTTCGTTATACGAGCTTTCTTCAATCTTTTAAGGGTTCGTCTTTCAATCTGGATACTGGTCCTTTCTTCCATACATAATACATACATAACTAAGATTTAAATACTTTTGCAATTCATCCCCGCCCTTTTGAGCAGGATCTTCCCGCAGACCGAGGTGAACCACCCCAAAGCGGGCTCTGAACACTCCCTTCAAAGAATATCTATGTTGGTATTTAATTAGCTGCCTTTAGATCCCCACGGCAAGCCGCGGGGTATTGCTATAAAATAAATAAGGCACATTAGTGATAATTACTTTAAGCCTTAACTGCACAACGAATTAAGGCATAAGTTCTACGAAAACGGCGTTTATTGCTCGCTGTGACGTCCGGCTCTCATTCTAAGCAATACAAAAGCTTATATACTTATGCCTTATTAAGGCATATATG